>CAUZBV010000031.1:0-13973 GCA_963578115.1 Myxococcales bacterium | reverse complement strand
TTCGCAGGAGTCCTATGGATTTCGCTGGTTGGGGCGGCCCTTGGGGCGAATCCCATTGGAACAAAAACTGGTCGGCTCGGTCTTGCAGGACTTTTTCTTCGTACAGTGCATCTGGTTGCGAACCGGGTTACTCCAAAGCGACAAAGTCGGGAGTGTGCTGGAGATCGTAGGGCAGCAGCACAATCTTGTTCTGGCGGAACATGTCTACGGGGTTCTGATAGACGCATTGAATCGATTGTGGTCGGCGTATCGAAAAGCGGCTCCCCCAAAAGGGCGGGGCAGGGCTGTGCGGAACGCCTATCGCATTGGCGTCATGATGGGTTTCCGCCAACAACTGGAGCAGCAGCGTTCCGAATGCAGCGAGCAGGGGTTGGTGTGGATGGGGGAGCCGGGTCTCGACGATTTTTTTGGTCGTAGACACCCCCGAACCCAGCGTTTGCGCGGTGGGCGCTATCGGCCCGACGGTGCTCACAAGGATGGACATCGGGACGGTCTTCGCCTACGCATTCGGCCCGTATTCGATGGATCGACACCTCGTCGGCGTGGAAACCTGTTGTCTGCCTGAGTGATGGTTAATCGTTCGAGGAAGTGTCCTGGCGAGACGCTTGTGTTCGAGCAATGGTAGTGACCAAGTCGTGGTGAATGAGCCCATTGGTGGCAAGGACACCCTTCACGATGGTGTCGCATTGGTTGAAGCGAATGGCACTTCCATCCAAGTGGGTGACCACACCACCGGCTTCCGTAATGAGTAGTGTCCCAGCGGCAATATCCCATTCACGTCGCTTGTAACAAGTAAATGTGGCGTCTGCGGAACCGTCGGCAACAGCGACCAGCTTGGACACCATCCCTCCCAAGGGCTTCATGGCGAGAACGTCTTCAAAATGGCTCAGGAGGCCACGGCGTGTTTCATTTCGGCTGACGACCGCCGTTGTGTTCGCGACAGAATCACATCCGCTCACTCGTAGGAAAGCGCCATTGAGCGTCGCTCCATGCCCCCGTTCGGCGGTCCACACCTGTTCCGTGATCGGATTGATAATGACGGCAGCCACCGGTACACCCTGCTCGACCAGGCCAACGCTGACGCAAAATTCAGGGAGTCCTCGAATAAATTCCCGTGTTCCGTCCAAGGGATCGACAATCCATACTCGCTCTGTTTGGAGTCTGGCGCCGTCGTCTTGCGTTTCTTCACTCAGCCAGCCGTAGGTTGGAAAGGCTGCCAGTAAGCGTTCTCGAAGGATCTTGTCGGCCAGATAGTCAGCGGCGGTCACCGGTTCATAGAGCGCTTTGTATTCCACGGTGTCGCCGGCACCAAAGTGAGCACGGATTTCGGTCGCCGCTTCGAGCGCCGCATCGGTGGCCACTTCGATTTCTCGCTCGTACCGCATTGTTTCTACACCACGTTTTCGCCGTGCCGCCATTGGCGTGACTGTTGGACTACGGTCTTGTATTGGTCGACATGCGCTTTGCGTGTCGACTCACTCCATCCGTACCATGTGCTCAACCGGTCCGCCACTGATTCGACACATTCCAGTCCTTGGTCGGCGGTTTCGTAGAAAATGTTGGTACGGCGCATGAGAAAGTCTTCCGGCGTGAGAACGCCTTCGTGGTGTACCCCGAACGCCAGTTCATCCCAGGTAAAAGGCAAGGAGTCTATGATGCGATCGCAGCCCCCTCCGATCAATGGTGCGCGGACACCATAGATGGCAACTCGATGGGTGGCGACATCTTCTGGGATGCCCATTTCCACCAACTGTGTGTGCAATCGGTCCGGGTCGAAAGCGTCCCCTTCGGCACCTGGGAGTTTGGCTTTTGACGTAGGGCACGCGGGTTTGTCTTTCCGTGCGAGGTTGAGTAGATCCATGGCGGCCTCCACGCAGTCATCCGCCATGAGTCGATAGGTGGTGTATTTGCCGCCGGCTATCGTCACGATGCCGCGTTCATTCACCAAGACGGTGTGTTCGCGGGAGACGTCATAGGGAGACGTGGCGTCATCTCGTACCAATGGCCGCAAGCCTGCATAGGTCGCCTGAATGTGGTCTGTGGAGGGGAGAGTGTCCGGGAAGAAGTACCTCAAGGTGGTCATGAGATAATCCACGTCCTCGGATTGTGCACAGACGTTGTTGGGATCGCCCACGTAATCCGTATCCGTGGTGCCGACAATGGTGATTCGCCCCCGAGGGATGGCGAAGACTACGCGTCGGTCATAGACGGACATCATGACGACAGCGTGCTTCACGGGGAGTTTCTCGTGAGGAAACACAAGGTGAACGCCCTTGGTGGTCCGAATCATACTGGAGTCGGGCTTCTCACTGCGTTGACGCACCTCATCCGTCCAGGGACCCGCGCACTGAATGATGACGCGACACCGGATCGTCTGTTCATTGCCGGTCAATTCGTCGCGAACCACGGCACCGCACACCTTGTTCTCATTGTTGAAGATGGCACGAACGAAGCTGACGTAATTCACCATGGTGGCGCCCTGCTCCGCCGCAGAGAGCACGTTTTCGAGACACATCCGCGCATCGTGGGTCATGCAATCGAAATAGATGGCACCGCCGCGCAGCCGGTCTGTTCGCAGTTGAGGCTCCGCTTCCGTCACATCCTCGATAGAGAGACGTTTGTGGCGGCCGTATCGACGTTTGCCCGCCAACGTGTCGTAGAGCCAAAGCCCAAAGTTGACCGTTCGCGGAGCTCGTCTGTTTTCCTTATACACGGGAAACAGAAAGGGGATGGGACGGACGAGATGGGGGGCCACTTCCCGAAGGAGGGCTCGTTCACGGGTTCCTTCGAACACCAGCCGAAACTTCATCTGCTCCAGGTAGCGGAGACCACCGTGGATGAGCTTGCTCGAGCGACTGGATGTACCCGAACCAAAGTCGGCGCGTTCCACGCATGCGACTCGAAAACCACGCATTGCTGCGTCTCGTGCGGTGGCCGCACCGGTGATACCACCCCCAACAATGAGCATGTCATACGCGTTTTCTTCCAAGCTCTGGACGCGTTCCAATCGATTATTAACTCCAATTGGCATCGGTCGCGCATTCTACTGCCTTGCTATCTGACGCACAAGCAGCAAGATGGCCTGGTACGAGATGAGGGGGAAACCATGGGTTGTCGCCTACTTGGAGCGATTCTTTGTTGTTGTGTGAGCCTTACGTGTGCTGAAGCGCCGAAATTTCCCGAGAAAAAGCCGAAAGCACCCTCTCCCACAGAACATGTGGAGGAGCCAACACCGCCTCCCACAGAATCTTCGTCCCCATCAACGCCGTCTGCTGAGGTGGAGGAGGAGCCCGAACCGCTCGCTATTGCCCCCAGTGAACACACAGGATTCTTGTCGCTCGAAGCGATCTCCGACCATACGGAAATCCGGGAGATCATTGGTTCGATGGCTGTCAGTGGGGGCGAAAAGAGAAAACGCGAAGCGCTAAAGGCATTGAAGTCCCAGGGATCGGTTGCTGCGTTGATCGGCGCCATGCGTTCTGAGAATTCCAACATTCGTATCCAGTCTGCTCGGATTTTGCGCCGCATGGGCGTTCGATCCAAAGCCTTTACCCAAGGACTGATTGCCGCGTTGCGCTCGGATCCCGACAAGGATGTCCGTGGCATGATCGCGGAAGTGATGGTGTATTATCGAAACCGTAGCACGGTCCCTACGCTCATCGAGGTCCTGATGCATGACGGTGGCGATGGTGCTCGCATCAACGCCGCCCGGGCCTTGGCGGCCATCAAGGATCCCAAAGCGGTGACTGCGTTGATCGCGGGCCTGGACGACAAAGACACGTGGGTGCGGCTCCGTGCCGCGGGTGCGTTGAAGCGGATGGGCGCTACGCGCGCAGTACCTGCCCTGGTCGAGCGGCTCAATGATCCCAATAAACGAGTTCGAGAGCGCGCGCACCAGGCCCTCAGAACCCTGACTGGAAAATCCTTTGGATTGGACTACGACGTGTGGCGGAAGGCCTATCCAGCTCGCTCCAAATGAGCAAAGGCCGCCACCACCAACGCGTGCGTGATGGTTCCGTCATGGATGAGGTGAGGAATAGTAGACAGTGGTGTGGTGAAGACCTCAATGTCCTCACCGCTGTCTAGTGATTGCTCTTTTTTTCGCGTGGCATTTTCGATCAGGTAGGTGTGGCACTGATTGTCCAAAAATGCCGGATTGGGATGCACCATGCCAATCAACGTGACCGAGTCACCCACATAGCCTGTCTCTTCGCGGAGTTCGCGGATGGCGGCTTCCCGCGGATCTTCACCGGAATCGACCATCCCTCCCGGAATTTCCACCGTGATGTTGTTTGTGCCTGCTCGAAACTGGCGAATCAGGACGACTTGGCCGTCTGGCGTGATGGCAATGACGTTGATCCAGTCGGTCGAATGAATCACAAAGAACGACTGCTCCCGGTCGGTGCGAGGGTTCAGTCGCTTCTGCCGCTGCATCGAGAAGATATGAAAGTCACCAATCGAGTGGGTGTCGATGAGTGTCCAGGGTTTCATACAAAGATCTCCCTTCGTCTTGGGCGACGGTACTCGCTATGGGTCCAACAACGCAAACGCACCACGATCGGGTTGACGGAGCCACGAGGTGCCGGTAGGTTCTCTCACCGTGACGATCGCATCCACCACCCCCGAAGCGCTCGAATGGCTCGACGATGGCTCGACCGTCGGTGTGACCTGGCAAGATGGTCATCGGAGCACCTATTCCTTGGATTATCTTCGGAAGATCTGTCCCTGTGCAGCCTGTCTCAAGATTCACGACAGCCCTCCAATTCGCGCGAAACCCAAGAAGTTGTTCCCCGTCCTGACGGATCAGCAAGCGAAAACGGCCCTCTCCGATGCGAGCGTGAAATCGGTGGCTCCCGTGGGGAACTACGCGCTTCAATTCAACTGGGCGGATGGCCATGACGATGGCCTGTATTCGTATCAATATCTTCGCAAGATGTGTGCGTGTTCCGCGTGCAGACCAACGAAGCCCGTCGACGCCTCTGACTAAACGCTGTCGTTGCCTTTGGGAAGGACCAGCAGTTGGTACTTTCGTTCTCCAACGGCCACGACATCACCATCCGTCATGAGGTGTTTCATGTCGGCGCCGATGGGCAATCCCGAGACGGTTAGCGACGTGCTTCCCGTGGTTAGGATGACGGTGTTTTGTGTGTCAACGTGGACGGATGCCCCCTGTCCCAACCAACATGGCTCGGCGCCAAGCGCGAAGAAACATCCACGGTAGGTGCCGTCTTGCACGAGAAGCACTGCGCTGGGGATCCCACTGCCTGGCAGCCGAAGTTTGGGCCGTTGGGGCGGCGGTGGCGACTCGATTTGTCCTTCAATAAGCGCTACGGAGCCTCCCTCGGTGTTCAGACAATGCCCCGGCGTCACCGTCAACATGTCGCCGGACTCTGTGCGGATGGAAGCCCGTTGTCCGTCCCACGTGACTGTGCCCAATTGACGAACAACCGCCGTGTGTTTGGCGGTTATCGCACCGTCCAGATCGTCGCGTTTGGTGCCTTTTGCTACGATCATTAACCAGGAAAGCATGCTGAGAGCCTACGGATCATTTCCCAATTGCTCAAGCGCACTGGTGGGTCCGCACGGAGTGCGCTAGCATGCCATCTCAAAGTTTGTGATCAAAGGAGAGCACATGGAACGACGGCCACCCGAGCGAAACGAGCAAACAGGACGTCCCGTGTCCATCGAAGTGGGCGCGCAACGCAACGCGAAGGGCAGTGTCATCATTGCTACCGGCGGCACTCGAGTGCTTTGTGCGGCCTCGGTGGAAGAACGTGTCCCGCCTTGGTTGGTGGGCAAGAAGAGCGGCTGGGTCACCGCAGAGTATCGCATGTTGCCCGGCAGCAGCGCGCATCGCGTCGCTCGTGGGAAAAACTCACGTGCTACGGAGATTCAACGCCTCATCGGTCGGTCCCTGCGCGGGACGGTTGATTTGAGTCTGTTGAATGGGTTCACGATCACGGTGGACTGTGACGTGTTGGATGCCGATGGCGGCACTCGTACGGCCAGCATCACCGGTGCATGGATCGCCCTATGGCTCGCGTGCGACACGTTGTTGAAAGACCGACGATTGGGGACCATGCCCGTCACGGGACATGTAGCGGCGGTCAGCGTGGGGCTTGTGGACGGAGAGGCCCTTCTGGACTTGGATTACATTGAAGACAGCGCGGCAGACGTGGACATGAACGTGGTTGGGACCGATGACGGTCGGCTGGTCGAAGTGCAAGGAACCGCCGAAGGTACCCCCTTTGACCGCGACCAGATGGACCGTTTGTTGGATTACGCGCAGGCTGGAATCGCCCAACTCATTACTCTGCAGAAGCAGGCGATTCGTTCCACAAGTTGATGGGCCGGCCGGAGTCCTCCAGCGTCAGATCTTGGAGTATGTGGATGAATGCATCAGCGGCCTGTTCGGGCGTGTGATGTTCTGAGACGTCGTCGGTTCCCATGGCGGCGCGCAACATCTCCGTCTGCACCATGCCCGGATCGATTGCGCATGAAATGATTCCCTCGTGTCGATGTTCTTCTGCCAGGATCTGGGCCATGCCTTCAATGCCGAACTTACTCACACAGTATGCGCCATAGTTCTCTAGGCCGTGGCGCCCCAAGTAACTGGACACGTGGAGCATAATACCGCCGGGACGTACCACATGAGGGAGTGCCGCTTGAACCACGTGGAATGTGCCCATCAAATTGGTCTCGAGCACCTGCTGCCATTGATCCGGTGGGTAGTCATCCATGGGCATCATAGGGCCGAGCATGCCGACGTTGTTAATCAGAACGTCGATGGGACCGGATGCCGCCACACCGTCGGCAATCCACGACTGTACCGCAGCACGTTGATTTATGGACAGGGCGCGCCCCAAAATGTTGGGGTGTGCATCGAGGATTGTCATGCTTTCTTGGTCGCGGGCACAGACCGTAAGTTTGGCACCACGCCCAGCAAGGCAATCTGTCAGAGCACGGCCAATACCGCGGCTAACACCGGTGACGACAATATGACGAGAGTGAAGGGACGTGACGTCCACGAAACTATTTCTTCTTCTTGGCTCGAGGGGCTCGAGGCGCGCTCTTTTTCTTGGCGTCGATGGCCTTCGCTTTTACGGCCTTCTCGGGAGCGGTGGTCACCGCTTTGGCCAAACGCGACACCTTCCGGGCGACCGTCTGTTTCTTGATGACACCTTTTCGTCCCGTGCGAGCGATGGTGCTCTCGGCTTTCTGAAACAACTGCTGGAGTGTCTCTTTGGGAGCTCCTTCGTCGATGGCCGTATGAAGCGCCTTGATGGACGATTTCATCTGAGTACGGCAATCACGGTTCCGGGAGCGCCGTTTCAGCGATTGTCTGTGTCTTTTTATAGCTTGCGGGTGATTCGCCACAGCTTTCTCCTGTATGTTTCTAGGCTCCTCAATCAAAGGGAGCGAGCCGCGGATGGATAGCACCCCCCCGAAAACCTGTCAAGCGCTTCCTCCACGACCAATGGCGCGATAAAAGAACCCGCGTTTGCGCAATACGGCGGGGTCGTAGAGGTTTCGCCCATCAAAGATGGCCGCGTTTTCGGCCATCAACCCCTGCACCCGGTCGAAGTCCGGGGCCCGGAACTCATTCCAGTCGGTGATGATCAACAATGCATTGGCCTTGTCGAGTATGTCGTATGCGGTACGTCCGTAGGTGATTCGGTCTGCGAACATCTCTTTCGCGGTTTCGATCGCTTGGGGGTCAAACGCGGACACGGTTGCACCGGCTTCGAGCAACGCGTTGATGATCACAATGGACGGCGCTTCGCGCATATCATCGGTCTGGGCTTTGAACGCCAACCCCCATACCGCCAGATGCAGTCCGGACAGGTCGGGGCCAAAATGGTCCATCACTTGACGCACGACAACTTCTTTTTGGTTTTCGTTGACCCGTTCGACCGCTGCCACGATGTTCATGTCTACGCCGACCTCGGTGCCGGAACGAACCAAGGCTCGAACGTCTTTGGGAAAACAAGAGCCGCCGTACCCGACCCCGGGAAAGAGGAAGTGCTTGCCAATGCGTGGGTCGGTTCCGATTCCGCGGCGCACTTGCGTCACATCGGCGCCCACCTCATTGCACAGGTTGGCAATTTCATTCATGAAGGAAATGCGTGTTGCAAGCATGGCGTTGGCGGCGTATTTGGTCATTTCGGCCGAGGCCAAGTCCATTTGAATGATTGGCGCTCCGGTTCGAACCAAAGGAGCGTAGAGCTTCGCCAAACGCTGGCCAGCTTCTAGGGAGTCGCTGCCAATCACAATGCGATCGGGTGCCATGAAATCCCTGACTGCGGCGCCTTCTTTCAAGAACTCCGGGTTGGACACCATGTGGAATGGACGGTCGGTTCGTTCCGAAATGATGGCTCGTACGCGTACATTGGTTCCGATGGGAACGGTGCTCTTGCAGACCACAATGACGTCAGATTGTTGAATGCCGTCGCCAATGGTTTCGGCCACGTTGCAAACATACGTCAGGTCGGCCCGTCCATCACGATCCGATGGCGTCCCCACGGCGATGTACACGACTTCGGCCGTCGCAAGAGCGGTCTTTGCATCGGTGGAAAACGACAAACGGTTCTCTCGTCGGTTGCGCACCACAATGTCCGTGAGGCCGGGTTCGTAAATGGGAATAATGCCATCGTTGAGCGCATCGATCTTCGCTGCATCCACATCCACGCAGACGACGTCGTTACCCAATTCGCTCAAACAAGCGCCAACCACGAGTCCTACATACCCAGTACCCAGCACGGCGATCTGCATGTCTCCTCCTACAAACCTTACGGCCGCGGACAATACATGATGAATGGGATTGTGGAAAGGGTTCCGCGGGTCTAATCCGCAAACCATGCCCAGCAAAAGGAGTCTGTTGGTGGTCCATTCAACGAGGATGGCCGTGCGTTTTGCAACATTCACAAGGAAATTCTCCCCGATTTGTTCACCGGGCAATCACTTGCCAACCGTGTGCTGTCCGAGTACAAACGGCGAGTATGACGTTGCCGGACCAAGTACTGACCGATGAGAAGCGCCCCAAGGTCGTGGCGGATTGCCAGGTGTTGCTCGAACGTCAAGTCGCGAGCAAACGCGGCATAAGCGGTTTCGCGGTCAAGGCGGGGTTCAAGGTGGTGAAGAAGTTGAACGGGGGACGGTTGATACCCAAGGCCATCAACGACCTCTTGCCCGAGTTCACCGAGGCCATGGAGCCCTTTCATGCGCGCTTTCGCGCCTCCGATTCCCCGTCGTTTGCTGCTTTTGTGCGTGGCCAGGAAGCCGCCCTTGCTGCGGCCTTGCTTTCGGTGACGGACGGCAAGGCGGTGCACGCGAAAAACGCGGTACTCAAAGGCGTCTACAACAAGTTACGACCTGCGGCGCAGCGACACATCGAAGTGGCGGTCCCTGAATTGACCGCGCTGATCGACAAGCACACCGCGTAATTGCCCTTACCGAAAGGGAGACAGTGAATTACTCTTCCCAAGGAAATGGGGTGGGTTCGCTCTTGGGTGGTTCTTCCGGCGTGTCTGTGCCCTCGGATTCGTCCGCAGGGTTCCCAACGTTCACCACAGGAGCTTCCTTTTCGTTGTTCGACGGCATCGCGGCCTGAAAGGGGTTGAATTGGACGTACCATCGGCCGTAAATACGGCGGAGATGCATACGCTTCGGGCTGGCATCATCGGTTTCGTGGTAGACCACATTGACATTGTTGGGCCCCATGCTTTCGACGTATTTGCGTGTCACCGTTTCCACGATGCGTCGAACTTGACGGGCACCCAACTGTCGTCGGCTGGCGTACACGGCCCAGATGAAAAAACCATGGGTGTCCATGGCTTGCACCTCCTCTTTGGTGATGGCGTGCTTGCCTTCGATTTGGATCCGCACTACGGGATCGGGGTGGGCAAGGATGGTCAACACATAGGCTCGCACTTTCGCGGTGTCTGCGTGGACAGACGGGGCCGACAGCTCCCACATTTTCTTCGCATCCCCATCCGCATACGCTTGAATGTAGGTGTCAAACACCGCCTCCGGTGTTCCCATCGTGCCGCACGAGACGAGGACGAGGAGGGCGATCGCAGCGAGGACTTTCATTTGTGGTACGTCCTTCGAAGTGCGAGATCGACGGTTCGGGGCGAGAGGCGCTCCAGGGCGAACAAGAAGCGGTTGAATGGGGTGATGAGCACTTCACGGCGCCGATAGCGGATGGCCTTGACCACGGACCGAGCGACTCGGTCGGCGGACACCATGTTGACGCGCGGGCGATCCGCCAAGAGGACCGAGCCGGCAGGGATCTCGTTGTCTCGAAACTCCGTGTCGGTGGAACCCGGGCAGACCACAGTGACTGAAATCCCGTGAGGTGCTTCTTCAATGCGGAGCGCGTCGCTCAACGCTTGAAGTGCAAACTTGGTGGCCGCGTATCCCGCGGTCTGTGGAACAGAGCGTTTCCCCAAGATCGACGAGATGTTCACAATGTGACCTGCGCCTTGTTCTCGCATGTGAGGCACGCAGGCCTGGATGCATGCGAGCGCGCCAAACACGTTCACATCGAACACCCGTCGCAAGGCGTCCATCTGGACATCGGCTACCAGGCCACTCAAACCCACTCCTGCGTTGTTGATCAAGATGTCAACGCGCCCGGAACGGCGAATGGTTTCGTCAACGAGCGCTCGGATCTGTTCCGGTTCGGACACGTCAGTGGCGAGCGCGTACGCTCGCTCGCCCAAGGCATTGGCCAGGGTGTCCAGTCGCTCTTGATTCCTCGCCGCGAGGACAACAGTGGCTCCCGCCGCGTGCAATTGGCGAGCGACGGCTTCGCCGATGCCTCGGCTGGCGCCCGTTACGATGGCGATGCGGTCTTGTATCCCTTTCATTCGTCGTCCGAACCGGTCAAGCGGGTCTTGCTGTGGTCACATTCAGAGCCCTGATCGCGGGTGATCTGAGGGCGCAGCGCTTGGGTGTGTTCAAGCCATGCGGTCTGAACGGCATCGGATACGCCGGATTCCGCCAGGACCTCACGAAGAATCTGAGTCCGTCGGTCGAAATGTCCTCCAAGAATGGGGTGTTTTGCGTGGGCTCGTTGGAGCGGTTCCCCGGTATAATGGACACCGGGGGCACCGAGAAACTTGGCCGTTAATTCAGTCTCTTTGTCGATGAGGCGCTGCTTGTCGGCACGACGAAAGAAAAAACCAATCATCACATCGGCGAACACGCGGTCGTAAAACGTGGTGATGAGAGTTCGTAAGCCCTCTTCTCCGCCCACTTGCTGCATCAGTGAGGGGGAGCCTTTTGACGAGTTAGAGGTCATGGGAGAATCCATCATAAGCTTCGTGATTCGTTGGAACAAGGTACACAAAGAATGTGGCAGAAACCGTCATCCGCCGAATCGAACCACGGCGGTACGAGTCAGGCCATCTTGCCCTGCAGACACGCGACCTAACTGCCAAACAACACAGTGTTTGGTCGCGTCATAGAGGCCATTGTCTGTGGCGGACACAAAGATCGCACCCTTGGGAAGATCGTGCCGTATCTCCGTATCATCGGCCGCCGCATTGCCGCGATTGGCGATGTTCAGTTGGAAGGAGATGAGGGCGCCGACGGTCACTTCTTGCGTCTTCTCCTGAGTCACTCGATTGTCGGCGCCCGTGGTTCGGGTGGACACGCGGGTGCCGATGTCTGCGGTGGCAACGGACGTTTCGCTGGTGACTTCGACCACCAAATCCGAGGTCGCTTCGAGGATCAGCGCGGGCACAGGCCGTTCTTCGTTCGCTATCTCGTTGCACGTCACCATGAGTACGGGCGAAAGGTTGTGGTCGCCGGGTGGGACCTCTTTGGAAACCGCCAGGTCCAGGGTCACTTTGCCCGAACCACCAGCGGGCACATTCCCTAATTTCCAAGAGGCGATTCCTCTTCGATCCATGTCGCCGCCAGTCGACACCTTTGTGGCGCGTGTATAGGCGGCAGCCTGGCAAGAGATAGAAGCATTGGTCGCAGACGCATCGCCGGCGTTGCGCCACAGCAGCTCTACGGTGAACGTTCCACCTGGTGAGGGCTCTTCGCATTCGATCGACGGAATGACGTCCAATGCGGGGGCTGCGTTCACGGGGATTTCTAGGCTCGCGTCCGTGCTGGCAGAGGCATTGTTGGCCCAGACGGAAGCGCGGGCAGCCAAGGTCGTGGTTCCAGCCGGGAAGGTGTCCGCCAACCGAACCGCAGCGACCACATCAAAGCTCTCCCCAGTTTCCAAACACGTCAAAGGCCACTGAACCGTTCCTGCGGATGTCTCGTGTATGGCGTCCGGTCCACCGTCCAGGAGGACCGAACGCGGAGGAAGAGCCAATTGCAAGGTGACGCCTTCGGCCGCAGCGTTTCCTTCATTGTGCAGCGAAAGATGGTAACGGATGTCTGAATTGGGTGTGGCATCGCCTATGTCCGTGTCCAAGTGTAACTGGAGCTTGGGACTGGCATCCACCCAGAGGGAGGTCTCCGCGGTTTTCGATTCGAGATGTTTGCCGCTGGTCTCCAGCCGAATCGGGAGTTGTGTGCTTCCGGCGGCAAAAGCACCGGTCAATTGCACGACAAATGGAAATTCTCTCGTCGCGTTCACATCCAGCTTCTTGATGGGCCATGTCACCGTACGCGATATCCCATCAAAGACTCCGCCCCGCGCATCCACTAAGATCAATTGTTCCGGCAAGAGGGCCAGAAGCACGCAGTCCTTCGCGATGGCGTTGCCTTCGTTTTCAATGCGCGCTTTGCATCGAATCGAGTCGCTTGGATTTGCTGAGTCTCGTTCCATGGCAATCTCGGGAGTCAAGGCCGGCATGGCCGTGACCACGCATTCCACCGTATCTGTCCATTCCGATGGGCCACTTTCCACACCATAGCGGCCCCGAAGTCCCAGGGTTGTTTCGCCGGCAGGAAACGACGATTCCAGTTGTGTTCGGATGGTGGCGATCACTTCTTGGCCGGGCGCCAAATCGCCCGCGACAAACTCCACGATGCGCTTGGCTCGCTGGTAGCGAACCGGGGCACCGTCGGAGCCGACAAAATCCAGTCGAGGCGGCAAGGGGAAGAGAAGACCTGTGGAGGGGGCATCTGCGTCGCCATCATTGGCCAGCACCAAGTGGATCGAGAGTTCATCGCCGGGTACTGCTTGGGATTGGCTGACATCCACGCTGGCCCGCACTTGCGGGGCGGCGTGGATGAGCGTCGTCAGTGATGCGCCGTCAATCGCGGCGAGACCATCATCGGCGTGGAGCGTGGGTGTCACTGCCAGCATCGTCTCGCCGGCGGCCATATCGCTGGTCACTTGAAGCTGGACCTCCACGCTTTGTGAAAATCCCGCGCTGAGGCTGTCAAATTGCCAAATGAGTGCGCGTTCGCTTTGTCTTAGATTGTGCGTATGGGTGGTGTGGTGGACAGTACAGAAGGGCGGCAGAGGGAACTGGAGAAGGGCATTGGTGGCCGGTATTTCGCCTCGATTGGCCAACGCCAATGTGTACCGGAGCAGCGCTCCCGGAGAGGCTTCCGTGGCATCCACAGTCGCCTGTAGGTCCAGGCGAGGGCTTGATTCTACAACAATGTCCGTCGAGGACTCGCACGTGGCGCCATTTCGGCTGGTGAATTCGAGTCGTATGGGGAGCGTGGTCTCACCGGAAGCGAACGCTTTGTCCACCGCAAACTCAAACGAGGTCTGGCCCTCGGTACCGGCGTCTATGGAGGCGATCTTCCACTGAATGACGGCACCCTTTCGTTGAATTTGTCCCTGGTCGCTTGCAGAGACCGCGCGACAGCCCTTGGGAAGTTTGATGAGGGCTTTCACTCGGTCGGCATAGGCCATCCCGACGTTTCTCCAGGACACCGTACCGACCAGATGATCTCCTGGGCGCGCCCGCTGGGGTTCGATGGTGATGTGACTCTCCAGATCGGGCTCCGAGACGATTCGAGTGCTGACGTCATCGCTCTCCACAAGT
>CAUZBV010000030.1:0-14035 GCA_963578115.1 Myxococcales bacterium | reverse complement strand
GCTGACGGTCCGAACATTCCATGCGATGGCCGATGACTTCGCCGTGGGGAGTCAGGGGATGCTTGTGGCGGGGACGACCACTTTGGATCCCATCGGGATTGGGGTTTCCGCGGGCGTGGATCTCCGGGCAGTGACGTTGTCCGGGGCGACGCTCTTCGTGGGTGGCGATGGGTACGGCGTGGCCAGTCCTCACTCCACATTGCTACGCTGCCCCTTGGTGGCAGGTGAAGTGCAGTCGTGTCTGAGAATGCCAGTGGTTCATTCACCCGAACATTGCTCGAAACAGTCGTTCTTTCATGTCCGTCGTTTGTTGGCGCTTTCGTCTCAGAAGTTATTGGTTTCGGGGTTCACGGTGCGCGATCTACACAACCCGGAGTCCGACGACTTCGAGGCGCATGTCGCGCTGTGGGATGGCAACACGAAGAGCTCCTGTCCAGGGCTGGGGGTCTACAGTGGCGAAGTGTACACCAATCATGCAACCAGCTCATACACACTGGCTGTCAACGCGCATCCGCCCGGCGTTCGCGAGGGGTTCTATGCGATGGGCGCGAGGAGCCTGGAGGACATCTGGATCGCCGGTGCCCGTGGGGCCATTCAGCACCACGATGGGTTTGTCTGGAGCGTCGTGCATCCCGAAGCATGGCCCGAGACCGCGGCGTGGAATGAGCACCACGACGTGTACGATCTGGTGGTGACCGAGGACGATGTTCATTTTGTGGGTGACGGCGTGGGCGTCCGTGTCGGGGGCTGCCGAGACACATTTTACCTTCACGCGGCCCGACAGGATGGGCAATGGGTGTTCGATCATTTGGTCCATTTCTCTTCGATTGTCTCGGATTGTGGGCAGCCGCCCTTCGACCACGCGGGGCTGCGGGGAATTACGCAGGATCCAATGACGGGGGACTTGATCGGGGTGGGTTGGGCGCCCGATGATCCGCTGATTCCCACGACACACCGGGCACTTGTGATGCGATTGGAGCGACCCTGATGAAACGGTGGTGTGCCGTCGTATTGCTCGTTTTCTTGATCTCGCCGGGCTGTCGTCGTGACAAGACTCGTTCTTCCGAGCGTCGGGTCGACAGAGAAACGCCGATTACGCATCCTGTCTCTTCGCTTCAGACAATCCACAACAAACAAGGCGAATGGCGCGATTTCCACAGTTTCTACGGTGTGTATGTGGCCGACAAGAAGGTTGGCTGGGCGGAGGAGACGGTACGACAGGTCGCCGATGGTGGCGTGCGAACGGAGATGACGCTCAAGCTACGTCTGGTGCGCATGGGGACTGAGATGGTCATGCTGTTCACGGAAGAGGCCGAATATGATCCGCCCCCCCAGGGTCGTATGCGACTCGTTCATTCGGTGCAAGAGATGGGGGCGGCCAGTCGGGTTGTGTACGACGGGAAGCGTCAGGATGAACACTTCGTCATGCGAACCACCGTGGGCGAAAAGACCCAAACCAAGACCATCCCCTTGCCCAAACGGAGTGTTGCGGATCGGGCCCCCTTCCTTCGGATTAAGAAGTTAACCGCGGCGTCGCCGGGAACAACGGTCGTCGGATGGGACTTTGACTACCAACAATTGGTTGATATCCGGATGGAATCCAAAGTGTTGTCGACAAAGGCCACGCGTCTTCATGGCGTCCCTGTGACGGTTTTGGTTGTCGAAACGTTCGTACCCCACGAGAATCTCACCATGACCGAGCGATTGACCGCCGAAGGTCAAACCTTGGAAACCCAAGTGGGTCATTTGTTCCGCCTGGTGTTGGAAGACAAGCACGTGGCCCAAGATGTGTCGGCAGTGTTGCCGGACATGTTCAAGTCAGCGACCATTTCGTTGGACCGGCCCCTCGGCGCTCCCGGCTCGGTGCAGAGCCTCTCGTTACGATTGACCGGCATCCCGTCGACGTTGGTTCTGGATGACGAACGTCAAAAACGCGATGGTGAACGCTTGCACATCCGTCGCGTGCCCTTTGCCGAGGTGCCCCTGGTGGATCTCCACAAAGACGATGAACGCAAGTTTCGGGAGATCACACCCTTTATTGACCACGATGACGTCAGCTTGCGTGCGCTGTCGTCGCAGGCTCGTGGAGACATGGGTACAGTGGACCATGTGCGCTCCCTGAACCATCTTGCGCACCAAGCGCTTCGGTACACGCTGGAGACCGCTCCGGAATCGGCCAGTCAGATTCTTCATGGGGGCCGGGGGGATTGCAGTGAATATACGCGCCTCTTTGTTGCGCTGTGTCGCAGCGCGGGATACCCAGCACGCGAAGTGACCGGCGTCGCGTATGCGGGCGACAGCGATCCCGGCTTGGTGTATCACGCCTGGGCAGAGGTGTATGTGAAGGGTCGGTGGTTGGCCGTCGATCCTACGTGGGATCAACTCCCCATCGACGCCACTCATCTGACACTGGCCCGGGACAGTGTGTCGGGTTTTGTGGGCCTTGTGGGCGGCATTCAGGCGTCCGTCATATCGGTGAACCAATAGCAGAGAGGTCTCCAAGAGAGGAAAAAAATGGGGATTTCCGGCAGGTCTTTTTGACTCCGCCCGATCCTGCGGTGATGCTTGAATCACCATGAAGACGGAACAATCCCTTGCCATTCGTGTCTTGCTCTTGCCCAAGGATACCAACGCCTTGGGAACGATTTTTGGCGGCGTGATTCTCAGTCATATTGACCTGGCAGCGGCTGTGGAGGCGCGGCGACATACGTCCCATCCCTTGGTGACCGTTGCCATGCGCGAAGTGGTGTTTCACCGCCCCGTGTATTTGGGGGACCTGGTCTCGTTTTATACGCGTCTTGTGCGTATCGGTACCACGAGCATTACGGTGCATGTGGATGTCCGGGCCGAACGGCACGGCGCCACCGAAGAGGTCGGTGTTACGGACGCCGAGGTGGTGTATGTGGCTGTGGACGAAGAGGGCAAGAAAGTACCGGTGCATTCCTAAGTGTCTTGAGTCTACGGGTTGGGGATCGGGAAATTCTTCTCTTCGGTTCCGATGAAAACCATATCTTCTGTTGCAATCGCACGTTCGGATCTGTTGTTGCCGGAATAGATCGTGTATAGAGCGAGACCATGTCGGATCAGACACCGTTTTTTGATCGCATTGCTCCGCTGTGTACCAGCATGCGTTGGACCGAGTGGGCCGGATATCACGCTGTTTCATCGTTCGACACCTGCCATGAGGTCGAGTACCACGCCATCCGGCAAGGCGCCGGTGTTCTGGATGTGACGCCCCTGTTCAAGTATGAGGTCACGGGCCCCGATTCGGGTCGATTTCTTTCGTTTGTGATGACGCGCAACATCGCCAAACTCAAAGTAGGGAGGGTGGTGTACACGTGTTGGTGTGATGAAGTGGGCAAGCTGGTGGACGATGGGACAGTCACTCGGCTGTCGGAATGTCACTACCGGGTGACATCCGCAGATCCCTCCTTCTCTTGGCTGGTGCAGTTGACGCGAGGATTTGACGTCCAGATCGAGGAGAGCACAAGCGAGCTGGGTGCCCTGGCGATCCAAGGTCCGCGGTCTCGCGATATCGTGGCCGACATCCTCGATGAGGACGTCACAAAGTTACGTTACTTTGGAGCCATGGCCGCTCGCTGTAGCGGTGTGGACGTGCATGTAACGCGCACCGGGTATACGGGCGATCTGGGCTACGAATTGTGGATTCCACGAGCCCATGCGCTCGCGGTCTGGGACGTACTCATGGCCGCTGGGACACCGCACGGGCTGCTGCCGGTCGGTTTGAACGCGTTGGACATGGTTCGCATTGAGGCCGGATATGTGCTCAACGGCGTGGAATACAACAGCGCCCGGCACTGTGTGATCCCGGAACAGAAAACGACCCCCTATGAGATGAACTTGGGGTGGACGGTCCAACTCAAACGAGACTATTTCGTGGGCCAGGAAGCCCTTCGTCGCGAAAAGACGCAGGGTCCCGCCCGTCAACTGGTGGGGCTTGTGCTCGATTGGGGAGAGCTCGAATCGCTCTACGCCGCGTGGGATTTACCACCAGCCATTCCGTCGGCTGCCTGGCGTTCGTCGGTTCCCGTTTATGCCAAGGACTCAAACCGACAAATTGGTTACGCGACCAGTGGAACCTGGTCGCCCATTTTGAAACAGAATTTGGCGATGGCTTTGCTGGACGCACCGCACATCAAACTGGGCACTCAGGTGCGTATGGAAGTGACAGTGGAACATGAGCGCAAGACGGTCACGGCGACCGTTACGAAGCGCCCATGGTACGACCCCCCTCATCGGAGCGCATAATGCGGAAGCAGTACGACGCAATCATCGTGGGTGGTGGGCACAACGGCTTGTGCTGCGCCGCCTATTTGGCTCGAGCAGGTCGCAAGGTGCTGGTCTTGGAGAGGCGCCATGTGCTTGGTGGTGCGGCGGTCAGCGAGGAAATTTATCCAGGCTTCACGTATTCCGTTTGTTCGTATGTGGTGAGTTTATTGCGTCCTCACATCATCCGGGATTTGGATTTGCCGCGCTTTGGATTACAGATCTTGCCATTGGACTGTGCGTTTACGCCCTATCCCGACGGTCGCTCGCTGGCGCGATGGGCCGACTCGGAACGGACGCGGCGTGAGATCGCTCGCTTCAGTCCCAAGGATGCGGAGGTCTATCCGGATTACAGCCGCATGATGGGTCGTCTGGCGCGCTTCGTAAAACCCATCATTGAAATGACGCCGCCGGATCCTGCCAGTGTACATCCGCGCGATCTGGCCGCCATGTTGAAGCTGGGCAAGCATTTTCGAGATTTTCCCTCCGACGAGCGAGTGGGCATGGCCAAGCTCATGACCATGAGCGCGGTGGATTTGCTGGACGAGTGGTTCGAGAGTACGGAGCTCAAAGCGCCCATGAGTGTCAGCGGGATCATCGGCACCTTCTTGGGTGTACGCTCTCCTGGTACGGCGTATGTGCTCTTGCACCATTACATGGGCGAAATCGATGGAGCGTTTCGGGCATGGGGTTTCTGCAAGGGCGGAACGGGAACCATCAGCATGGCCATCGCCAAAGCGGCTGAGAGTTTTGGGGCAGACATTCAATGTGAAGCCGCTATCGAGTCCATCGATGTGCGTGATGGGCGCGCTGTGGGCGTGGTGATGGAGAATGGCGATGTCTTGCGTGCCCCCGTCATCGTGTCCAGTTTGGATCCGCATCGGACCTTCATTCGCATGGTGGGCGAAGACCATTTGGACACGGAATTTGTGAACCAGATCAAGCGCTATCGCTATCGAGGCAGCTCCGGCAAGGTAAACCTCGCGTTGGATCGCTTTCCAGACTTTACGTGTCGGCCGGGTGACGGTCCGCATGTGCGGGGCGATATCGCCATTGCACCCAGCGTGGAGTACCTCGAACGCGCGTACGACGACGCAAAGTATGGCGCCTATTCGCGTCGCCCCTTCCTTAACGTGGTGGTCCCCTCCTTGACGGATCCGAGCGTGGCGCCTCCGGGCAAACATGTGATGAGCATCTTTGTCCAATATGCACCCTATGATCTCAAAGAGGGTCCCGAGGCGTGGCCCTCACAGCGGGATGCTTTTGGCGACGCTGTCATCGACACGTTGGCTGAATACTGTCCCACGCTCAAGGATTCCATTCTGCATCGTCAGGTGCTCACTCCCTGGGACATGGAGCAGGACTTTGGCTTGACCGGTGGCAACATTTTCCACGGTGAGCTCAGTCTGGAGCAGCTCTTTTTTCTGCGCCCCGCCCCTCGATGGTCCAAGTACCGGACACCGGTCAAAGGGCTGTGGATGTGTGGTTCCGGAACGCACCCTGGCGGCGGTGTCATGGGGGCACCCGGAGCCAACGCGGCCGGTGAGTTGCTTCGGAGTGGAACCCTATGAGTACGCAACACACCGTCGACGCCATTGTCATTGGCGGCGGTCACAACGGTCTCGTCTGCGCGGCGTCCTTGGCTCAAGACGGTCGCCGAACCGTGTTGGTGGAGGCTGCGGACGTGCTCGGTGGGATCGCCGCATCGCGTGCGCTGGCTGAGGGCTACAATGTCCCAGGACTCTTGCATGACACCGCAAGATTGCGTCCCAAGGTGGTGAAGGCGCTGGAATTGGAGGACCGGCATGGGTTGGTGCTTCGTGACCGGCCCGATGTGGCGGTGTTGCGAGCAGGACAGTCTCCGTTGATGTTGGGTGCCACGGACTGCGAGGGCGCCTCCGAGCACGATCGAAGAGCGTACCGTGACTATCGCGCTGTGATTCATCAATTCCGGACGGTGTTTGGGCGCGTGGTGGATACGGAGCCGCCAGACATTTCCGGCGAGCGCATCACAGGGTTATGGGATGCCATGCTGACGGGCTGGTCACTTCGTCGTCTCGGTAGCGCCGCGCTCTACGAGTTTCTGCGGCTTCCTCCCATGCCCGTTAATGATTGGATGGATGAGCTCTTCGACGACCCGATTCTGCAGGCAGCCCTGGCGTTTCCCATCGCGCTGGGTGGGTTCACGGGTCCCAGGGCACCGGGGACAGTGGCCACTCTGATGTTGGAGGAATGCACTGCGAACCAAGAGGTGGTCGGAGGGCCACCCGCGTTGATTCGTTCGCTTGTGTCGGCGTGTGAAGCACACCGTGTGGACGTGCGCACTGGGAGCGAGGTCCGGCGAATTCGGCTGGAGACGGGTTGCGTGCGCGGTGTGGACCTGGCCGACGGCACGACCATTGACGCCCCTGTGGTCGTGGCCACCTGCGATCCGCGGCGCACCTTCTTGGATCTGTTGCACCCGGCGGGCGTTTCGCCTTCGCTTTTGCATGCGGCAGAGAATATCCGAGCTCGTGGCACCGTTGCCAAAGTGCATCTGGCCGTGGAGGGGTCTTGTCCGCTCACAAGCGAGCACGGGGACCCTATTGAACGCTTTCGCCTCGTGTCCAGTTTGGACGACATGGAACGCGCATCCGATACCGTCAAATACGGGGAGATGTTTGCCGAGCCACCCTTGGAGGTGCAGGTGACGCCTTCGGATGATTCGGGGACCCGTGGGTATGTTGTGTCGGTGATTGCTGGATACGTCGCTCATGACCTCAACGGTGGCTGGACCGATGCACAACGGGCAGCACTCGGGGATCACGTGGTTCACCGTCTGGCAGCGCACATTCCCGACTTTTCGAAGCGAATCATTGCCCGGGAAGTCCTGAGCCCTGTGGATCTGGCGCAGCAATATCGTCTATCGGGTGGCCATCTGTACCATGGTGAGCACGCCCTCGATCAGATCTTGTTTATGCGACCGATGGCCCGCTGTGCGAATCACAAAACACCCGTAGAGGGTTTGTTCCTGGGCGGTTCGGGGACGCATCCCGGTGGTGGATTCACTGGGGGTCCTGGATGGCTTTCGGCACGAGCAGTGCTTTGACCCGCCCGATTGGAGAAGGGTAGAATGGACACTATGCACATTCGAAACGTGTTTGTTGGCATTGCAGTTGTTGTTTTCCTCGCTCCAAGCTGTGGCGGGGGAGGGAGCGGCAGTGTGGCCAAGGCAGATGCGGTGGATACGGATGTTGCGGATGTTGTGGACGCCATGGATACACCGGTCATTGTGCCCGATCAGGTCCCGGAACTTCCGCCCCCATCGGACACGCCGGAGGTTCAGCCCGATGGCAGCGAAGGCGAGTGCACGCTTGACGACGATTGTGTCGCTTTTCTGGGTCCTTTGGGTGTGTGCGAATGGGCCCAATGCGTGAACAAGATCTGTGAGGCGACATCGCTCGCTGATGGCATCCCATGCGACGACGACGACCAATGCACGCTGGACACGACGTGCACGGAGGGTGTGTGCGGCGGCGGCGAACCCGTGGATTGCGAAGACGCCAACCCCTGCACGTTGAATGAGTGTCAACCGCTCACGGGTTGTACAATGTCCCCCTTGACGGGCGTCCCTTGCGACGATCAAAACGATTGCACGTCCGGCGATGGGTGTTTGGTGGGCCAGTGCATAGGGGGCCCGAACAGTTGCGGCGAAGACTGTAGCAATGGTGTGGATGATAATGAGGACGGGGCGATCGATTGCAATGACACCGTGTGCGTCATGGATCCCGTGTGCACCCACATTTGTGTGCCGAGCACGACCGTGCAGTGTGACGACCTGATGACCATCGACATCGCAGGCAACGAGAGCACAAAATACACCACCAGTTGGCCGTGTACGACAGCCGAGCTGCCGGGATATGAGCACGCGGTGCTTTTCAATCACGTCAGTCATGTCACGGTCACCGTCGCGTTGGTCGATCCCCCCGCGGGAGCCCAGATATTGCACTTGAACGATTCGCAAGGCTTTGGCTGTCAGGCGGATCAGTGTCTGGAAGCCCATGACACCGAGCTGACATTCAAGTTTAAGCCGGGCGATGAGCACTACGTGGTGGTGGACACTCCAGCGGGTGTGGCGGGTTCCTTCGACCTGCAGGTCAGTTGTGCGCCGTGCGCACCTCAATGCGAGGGAAAATCGTGCGGATCCAATGGCTGCGGCGGCCAATGTGGAACCTGCGTTGAGAACATGGTGTGCTCCACGAAGGGGACCTGTGTTGAACCGGCCCCCAATGACAACTGCTCTGATGCGGTGGTCATCGATCCCTCAACGCTGCCTTTCATCGACGTGCAGACTACCGTCGGTTCCACAGACGACTATTCGTTGCCTGTAAACAGTGGGTGTCCGGGTTCCCTCACGCTCGCCAAGGGCAAGTATTCCAGTGATACCGTGTACATTTTCCAACCGACAGTGACGGGCTCGTATCTGATCGCGATCAACTCGAGTTTTAACGCAGTCGCCTACGTCATCACGGATTGTACCAACGAAGCCGGGACCTGTGTGGGGGTCTCGACCACGTCGACGCCCGACACAAAGCAGCTTGTGGCGGAGCTCGACAAAGGGGTCGTTTACTACATTGTGGTGGATGGGTACGCCGGCAAGGTGGCCGGGAACTACACCCTGACCCTTGCGTCGTGGCCCTGTTCATCGTCGTGCAGTGGAAAGCAGTGCGGCCCCAATGGTTGTGGGGGCACGTGTGGTTCTTGTGCGGGCTCCCTGTATTGTAATGCGCTCGGTGAGTGTGTGGATCAGCCTGTGAACGATGCGTGCGACGCGCCCAAAGCCATCACGGAGTTGGCCGTGTGGTTGGACGAGACGACATTGGGTGCGCTCGACGACTATTTTGTCTATCCCGAGGTTTGCCCAGGGGGCCCCGCCATTAATACGGTGGGTGATGGAGCCCCGGATGTGGTGTACCAATTTGATCCACCCGCCAATGGCAAGTATCGAGTCACGGTGGAGCCGTCGTTCAATGCGGTTCTCAGTGTGCGCGATGCGTGCCCGGGAGTGCTCCAGGATTGCATCGGCGGTTCGGACACAACGGGCGTGGAGAGCGTTACCTTTGTTCGGAGTCAGGGCGATCCCGTTTGGGTGTTTGTCGATGGCTCGAACGCGGGCGATTCAGGCAACTTCACGATGAAAGTGGAACAGCTGCAGTGCGTACCCGTGTGCGGCGGCAAGGAATGCGGACCCGACAGTTGCGGGGGACACTGTGGGGAATGCCCAGTCAATTCGTTGTGCACCGAAAACGGTGTCTGTGCGGATATTCCGACCAACGACACCTGTGCGGATGCCTTCGCCATTGATCAGTTGCCCTTCACAACGTGGGGTTCAACCGAGGCCGCTTCGAACGACTACGAAGTACTGCCCAACACCTGTCCGGGAGGACCCGCCGCGGCAACGTACGGCTACGGCAGTGATGTCGTGTATGCGTACACAGCCAGTCAGGCGGAGACGGTGGTGTTCAACTTGGACACGAATGACACCACGTTCAACTCTTTCCTGTACGCAGTCAGCGACTGTTCCGACATCGGTGGAAGCTGCATCATGGCCCAAGATGCGCCCGGCACAGGGGGAGAGAGTCTGGTGGTCGCGTTTGGTGCAGGCCAAACGGTCTATGTCATTGTCGATGGAAGCTTTGTCAGTTCTTCGGGTGACTATTTATTATCCGCGACGATTAAATAGGGCCTGGCCGCTTTCGATTTCCATGGTGCTCACAATATATATAAGGAAGGATTTCATTCAGTCCCCTTTGGTCGGCAGTCCCAATCCAGACGAGTCAATGCGCTGCAGTTGACCGTTTCTGTCCAAAGAGCCATCGGAACCACAAGAGGTCACGAACGTGCCGTCTGACCCTTGGAATAAAAATCGGTACCAAGCCCCCTTTTTTTGGGTTGACACCCCGTAACGCTTCACTATACTGCGCCGGTCTCGGGTTAGGGACTGATCTATGCGGGAACCGTGCCGGGAAATCGTTTCGATGCCCCCGGTGAAGGCCTGCAAAGAGAGATGCGGACTCGAATGAGTCCCGAATTTATTGAGAACGAAAACGGATTCGACAGAAGACGAGTTAGGGGAAGCACCTAGCAATGCCGACTATTAATCAATTGATCCGAAAGGGTCGGAAAAAGACACGACGCAAGAGCGATGCACCTGCGTTGATGAAATGTCCTCAACGTCGTGGGGTGTGTACTCGTGTGTACACATCTACGCCCAAGAAGCCGAACTCAGCGCTGCGAAAGATTGCGCGTGTCCGTCTGACCAATGGGATGGAGGTTACCTCCTACATCCCCGGTGAGGGTCACAGCTTGCAGGAGCACAGCATCGTGCTGCTTCGCGGTGGTCGTGTGAAAGACTTGCCAGGTGTTCGGTACCAC
Organism: Myxococcales bacterium; assembly: GCA_963578115.1. Classification (GTDB taxonomy): domain Bacteria; phylum Myxococcota_A; class UBA9042; genus CAUZBV01. Next base: position 3,334 of record CAUZBV010000030.1, on the reverse strand, counting down.
ATCATTCGCGGCACGTTGGATGCCACGGGCGTTGCGGGCCGGAACCGTGGACGTTCCAAATATGGAACGAAGAAGGGTAAATAGATATGCCACGTAGACGCGAAGTACCGAAGCGTAAAGTCGAGAAGGATCCTCGCTACGGGGATTGGCTTGTCAGCAAATTTGTCAATTGCATGATGCATGATGGCAAGAAGGCTGTCTCGGAGAAGATTCTGTATTCGGTGCTCGAGGATATCGAGCGCCGGACCAAGGAAGACCCTCTGAAGATCTTTAAACGAGCGGTTGAGAACGTCAAACCCCAGGTTGAGGTGAAGAGCCGTCGGGTTGGTGGTTCCACCTACCAAGTGCCTGTTGAGGTTCGTCCTGAGCGCCGCACGGCCCTCGCGATTCGCTGGCTTCTCAGCTATTCAAGCAAGCGTGGGGAGCGGAACATGGTGAACAAGCTCTCTGCCGAGTTGATCGATGCCGCCAATCATCGGGGTAGTGCGGTTAAGAAGAAAGACGACACACACCGGATGGCGGAGGCCAACAAGGCCTTTAGTCACTTCCGATTTTAGGAGATTGGGTAGCGTTTGCTGGAAACGATGTACCAGGTAGTAACTTATGGCCACGCAACCACAACCACTACTAGAAAAGGTTCGGAATATCGGAATTATGGCGCATATTGATGCCGGTAAAACGACCACGACCGAACGAGTGCTTTACTACACTGGTGTATCGCACAAGATTGGTGAAGTGCATGATGGCGCTGCGACCATGGACTGGATGGAGCAGGAGCAGGAGCGCGGTATCACCATTACGTCCGCGGCGACGACCTGTTTCTGGCGCGATTCCCAAATCAACATTATCGACACACCCGGTCATGTGGACTTCACCATTGAAGTGGAGCGGAGTCTACGCGTACTGGATGGAGCCGTTGCCGTCTTTTGCGCGGTTGGCGGTGTCGAGCCTCAATCCGAAACCGTGTGGCGTCAAGCGGATGGCTACCAAGTGCCTCGCATCGCGTTCATCAACAAGATGGACCGCGTCGGGGCGAATTTCGAGAACGTTGTGAAACAGATTCAAGACCGACTCGGCGCTACCGCAGTGCCGATTAATATTCCCTTCGGTTCTGAGGACGAGTTCCAGGGCGTGATCGATGTGGTGGCGATGAAGTCTATCTGTTGGGACGACGATACGCTGGGTGCGGCATACCACGTCGAAGACATTCCGGATGAGATGCTGGAGGCCGCGACCGACGCCCACATGAAACTCATCGAAGTGTTAGCAGACTATGACGACTTGTTGATGGACGCCTACTTGAACGACACGGAGATTGATGTCGACGACATTCGGCGCGTTCTTCGAGAACAAACGGTCGCCAATGTAATCACCCCCGTTCTTTGCGGTACCGCGTTCAAGAACAAGGGTGTGCAACCCTTGCTGGACGCAGTGGTGGATTACTTGCCTTCGCCCGTCGATGTGCCGCCCATGGAGGGAATCGTGCCATCACCTTCGGGTCATGATGGTGCCGACGCACTGACCGTACTGCGCGAAGCCGACCCCGCTGCCCCAGTTGCAGCACTCGCGTTTAAGATCGCCACCGATCCCTATGTGGGTCAGCTGACTTACTTGCGGGTCTATTCGGGCACCATTAATTCAGGCGACACCCTGATGAACTCCATCAAGGGCAAGCGAGAGCGGATCGGACGTTTGGTCCGTATGCATGCGAACAAGCGTGAAGACATCAAACATATTCAGGCCGGCGAAATCGTGGCAGTCCTGGGCCTCAAGAACACGTCCACTGGTGACACGCTCTGCGATATCAAAGAGCCCGTCATCTTGGAGTCCATGTCCTTTCCCGATCCCGTCATCAGTGTCGCGATTGAGCCCAACACCAAGGACGATGAGGACCGATTGGGGACGAGCTTGGCCAAGCTGGCGCTGGAAGATCCAAGCTTTAAAGTTCGTGTCGACCACGACACGGGCCAGACGATCATTAGTGGGATGGGCGAACTCCACCTGGACATTATCGCAGACCGGTTGCGGCGCGAGTTCAAAGTGGGATGCCAAGTAGGCAAGCCACAGGTTGCGTACCGTGAATCCATTGGCAAGCGCGTGAAGGGCAACTACAAACACGTGAAACAGACCGGTGGCCACGGCCAGTACGCTCATCTGATTTTCGAGGTGTTTCCCACCCAGTCCGGCGACGGCTTCACCTTTGACAGTAAAGTGACGGGTGGGGCTATCCCCAAGGAATACTTCAACGCCATTCGCGCCGGGTTTAAAGAGGCCGTTCAAACGGGTCCATTGGCTGGGTATCCCATGACCGATGTGGGCTTCGTGCTTTTGGATGGTTCCCATCACGAAGTGGACTCCAGTGAAATGGCGTTTAAGACGGCAGCCATGATGGGCTTCCGCCAGGTGGTTTCAAAAGCGCAACCGCATATCAATGAGCCAGTGATGGCGCTCGATGTGGTCGTCCCCGAAGAGTACGTGGGTGATGTGATCAGTGACATCAATTCGCGTCGTGGGCGAATCAAGGGACTTGAAATGCGTGGGGTTGTGCACCTTGTCGGTGCAGAGGTTCCGCTACGCGAGATGTTTGGTTATGCCACGGACTTGCGCTCCAAGAGCCAAGGTCGGGCCACTCACACAATGCAATTTGGAAAGTTTGAGGCCGTACCGGTCGCGGTTTCCGAAGAAATCATTTCGGCACACCGAAACTAGGGGTTTGGGAAGAGAATGGATATTAGCAACAAGATTCGTATTCGGTTAAAGGCCTACGATCACAAATTATTGGATCAGTCGGTGGGTGAAATTGCCGACACGGTGAGGCGAACCGGTGCCAAGATCGCCGGTCCGATACCCTTGCCAACGCGCATTAACAAATACTGTGTCTTGCGGGGACCGCACGTCGACAAGAAGAGTCGCGAGCAATTTGAGATTCGGACTCACAAACGGGTGCTGGATATTCTGGAACCCACTCAGCAGACACTGGACGCCCTTATGAAACTCGACCTCTCGGCAGGGGTCGATGTCGAGATTAAGTCCTGAGGAATCAATCATGGCGAAATTGGACATCCATAATCTGAAGAACGAGAAAGTCGGCACCATCGATCTCGACAACGATGTGTTTGCCGGTGAAGTGAAAGAACACCTCTTTCACGAGGTCGTACGCAACCAACTGGCAAACCGTCGTGCGGGTACCCACTCCACGAAAACACGCGCCAACGTGACGGCTTCTGGCCGCAAGCCTTTCAAGCAGAAAGGAACGGGTCGAGCTCGGCAGGGCGATGTGAAAGTGCCTATCCACAGGGGTGGTGGTGTGGCTCATGGCCCACTGCCGCGGGAC
>CAUZBV010000029.1:0-14061 GCA_963578115.1 Myxococcales bacterium | reverse complement strand
TCCCGAACATTGGTACTGGGTGACGCCAGCATCAGTCTTGCGAAAGCCAGGACGCGTTTTGGGGCCCGACGTGCCCAGCCACGGCAATAACTATAAATAGCCACCCAGCGAATGCGCTCGTTGGGGACAATGGTGGCCAAGAGCATGAGGTACGATTCGGCAGTCGGGGACTCAAACATGGCGAGCAGGCTGGTTGCCCTGCGGCGTTCGTAGAGGGACACACTGGTGTCTACGACCACGTCAAAGAGGGCTTCGACGGGATCGCTTGCCGCGTGCGTCAATTGAGTTCGGCTTGGGACCGTGTCGATTCCGCGCAAGAGTTGTCGCAATTGCTCAGAATGAGTTTGCGTAGACTGTGCGTGGACGTTGTTGACGGTTCCGAATCCGACGATCAGCGTCGTCAACAGAGCAAGGGCAATCTCGAATCCGTGTTGTCGTTGTCGCACTAGGAAATCTCCGCCGCCGAATAGGTATAATCGATTGTTGTCCATCACCAATCCAATAGAGGCGCGTCGAAACAACGCCTTTATTGGCGTCAAGAATAGCGCAGTCAATCGGTTGGTGAAACCACTAAGTTTTCGGCCGAGTGGGGGATGAAACCAGTCGTTGACGCCCTGGTTTGAACCGGTTACGTATACCGAAATTCCACACGAATCACTGCGACGTCGTGTGCTTTTCATGGAGACACGAGTTGACGGAATCAAAGGACATACGCTGTGATGATCGTCGCGACGCTCCGCGTTATGAGCGTGTTGTCCGCGTCTCTTATGGGTTCGACGGAAAAGAAGTCCCCGCTGTCAGCCTCGACATCGGCCCGACCGGTGTCTTTCTCTTGACGCAACGAGTGCCTTCCCCTGGAGGACGCGTGGAGTTGAATGTCCGGGGACTGCGCATTGAATCCCCGGAGATTCGATTGGTGGCCGAAGTGGTTCGAGTGGTGCGACGTCCGGACACATCCGCTCACATGCCGCCGGGTACAGCGTTGCGTTGGGTTCGCGCGCTCTTCGAGGGATCGGCAGAGGTGCTGAAGAACGAGTTGAGCGAATTGCTTGGACTGGATGCCGACGTTGTTCTACGTTCGGACGGTGTCGCTTCCTACGAGTTTCCCACTCCGATGGGACCGGCAGACATGCCCGATGGCACGGTTGTCGACACCGGGCAGAATGAGATCCGAGGAACGCTGGCTGTGGCGGTTCCTGTCCGATGGCACAGTGGTGACCAGTCGGGTGACGGCCGCTTGCTGACGGCCGAAATGCATCAAGTGGAATTTGAAGTGCCCCACACATCGTTGGTCGTAGGCACGAAGGTCGATCTCTTGGTGAGTCCGCCAGCGGAGGCCGCGTCAGAAGGAATTCGTATTGTGGTCGAGGTGGGTGCTGTCGAAGACGTTGTTGGGGCGAAACTTGTGAAAGGACGGATTCAGTTGGTCGATGAACTACCGGGATCACAAGGGTTTGCATGGTTGATCCAGAACCTCCACGGCCGGGCACGTTCAGACACCCACGAGGGCAGTGATGGGACCAAGACATCATAGACCTGCACCGTGGCAAGCTCACACATCGTGAAGCAAATCGCGGTGTTCAAACGATAATTGGGTGCATCGGTCATTGACCGAGCGAAATCACGAAGGTACTATTCGGATGTTCAGTATGGGAAAACTTGCGGGCTCTGATACGGTGAGCAGGATTTTGAAACGCAAGATCATGCAGGAACACAGCAAGGAGGCTACTGGTGTCAGTCAATAAGGTCATCTTAATTGGGCGTCTTGGTGCGGATCCAGAGGTTCGCTATACGCAGAGCGGTCAGGCGGTCGCAAATTTTAACCTGGCAACACATGAATCCTGGAAAGATCGCGACGGTCAGCCACAGGAAAAAACAGAGTGGCACCGAATCGTTGTCTGGGGACGTCAGGCGGAAACGTGTGGTGAATACCTTCGAAAAGGACGGGAAGCGTACGTGGAAGGGCGGCTCGAAACACGTCAGTGGCAGGACCGTGAGGGCAACGATCGCTACACCACTGAAATCAAAGCGCAGACGGTGCGTTTCTTGGGTGGACGTCAAAACGACCAGGGTGGCTATGCCAATGACGGGGGCGGACGCCCAGAGTCTAACGATGGACAGCACACGGCTCCGTCGGGTGGACAGAACATGGCACCGGCGAATAGTGGGCCGCAAGCGTCGCAGCCGAATGTGATGACGGAGCAGAACAGCGCCCCGCCAGCGCCAGCGCCAGCGCCAGCCGGACCCCAGGGTGGAGAGTTCAACGACGACGACATTCCTTTTTAGGAGTCGGTCACACCCAACGTCCCTTGCTACTTCTCGCGCCGAATTATCCACTCGAAAGGGAAGGCAACGTGTCCCTGACTATCACCCATGTTGAACGGCAATTGGCGCGATCGGTGTTGCCGAAAAACCGGTGTCGAGACGCCCTTTACGCGGAGACCGGTCGACGTTCACACCATCTCTTCCTATAATGGGGGGCATTATGCGTTGGATTCTTCCATGGAGTGGGTTGCTTGGGGTGTTGGTGTTGGGCTGTGGTCCCAATACACTGTCGTCCAATCCTCCCCCCAACCCACCTCCGCCGACCCCCGATGTTTCGACCATCAACCATCCCCCCGAACTCCACAAGATCGGTCCCAAAACGGTGACGGTCAATACCCCCTTGGTCATTGAGTTGGAGGCCACGGACGTCGATGGCGATGGGCTTCTATTTTCGGTGTACGGCGATGTTCCTCCCGACAGCGCGTTCTACAAATCAGCGGGCCGGTTCGAGTGGACTCCGACAGAGACGACCGTCATTTTTCTGACCTTTGTGGTGTCGGATGGCTACGACACCGATCGTGAAACCGTTGAAGTGACGGTGGTGACCGAACAGGTGAACCAAAAACCTGTCTTTCAGCCGATCGGAGACCAAGTGGTCGAAGTGGGCGTTGCATACGAGCTGCAATTGCAGGCCAGCGATCCCAACGGCGATCCCCTGGTCTTTGCGACGGAGGAACCCTTGCCCGCGGGCGCATTGCTGGAGGGGACAACGGGGGTGATGAAGTGGACACCTGCAGCCCCCCAACAAGGTGAGATCTATCCGGTGGTGTTCACCGTGACCGATGGGTCCGACGTGACCACGTTGGCCGTGACCTTTCATGTGATCGCACCAGGCCAAAACAAACCGCCCGTCTTTCAGCCGGTCTCGGAGCAGGTCGCGTATGTGGGGCAGGCCTATTCCCTCACCGTCCAAGCGACCGATCCCGACGACGACCCGCTGACCTATGGCTTGGTTGAAGACGTCCCGTCGCCCGATGGCCTCACACTGGATGCGACAACCCACACCATCCACTGGGTGCCTTCCGATGCGCATGGAGGCAAGACATACTCGGTGACGGTGTGGGCATCGGACGCGACGTACAAGACGGTCTGGACGGTGGACATCGCGGTGTTGACCACGACGATTACACCCGGGGACTGCATCAATGACCTCTTTGAGCCCAACAACACGTGGCAGCAGGCCAGCACCGTGACGGTGGATCAATACCTGAATTTATCGATTTGCGACACGCCTCAGTCTCCTATAGACGTGGACTGGTATAAGATCAGCATGATCGCAGGACAGACTCTGTCGGTGACGCTGACCTTTGAGCATGCCGGTGGCGATTTGGATGTTCATATCTTGGTCCCGGGAAGTCCGCCGGTGAGCGTTGCAGCGGCGGAGAGCACCACGGACAATGAGATGCTCACCTTCCCCATACCTGCCGATGGACTCTTCTTCATTCGGGTCGTGGGGGTGGGCAGCTCCATTTTTACCAACCCCTACCACATGACCGTGTCCACATCCGGTACCGGGTGTGATGACGATCTCTACGAGAACAATGATTCGTTTGGCAGCGCGACGGCCTTGGATGGAAACATCACGATCACCGATACACAGTTTTGTCCAGCGGATCGCGATGTGTACAAAGTGTCGGTGGGTTGTGGGGAAGATCTTACGGCGACGGTTGCGTTTGACAACACCCTGGGGAACTTGGATTGCTCGTTGTATCGCAGCAGCGACCTGGAGACGCCCGTGGCCATCTCGTCGACGGAGGCCAACACGGAGACGGTAAGCTACCAAGCCGCCGTTCTTGCAGAAGACCTGTATGTGGTCGTGGACGGCAACCCCTCGGAATCCACCGCAAATGGGTATTCGCTCGCGATCCAGCTGTCTGGGGCCGCGACCTGTACCGACGATCTTCAAGAGCCGAATGACTCCAAGCTCGAAGCGGTCATTCTCAAGCCGCCCAGTGATCAATTGGGGGACTTGACGCTGTGCTGTTCGTCGGATTGGTTTTATGTTCCCTTGAAGATGGGTGATTCACTGGCGATCACCGTCAGCTTTTCCGGATCGGGTTCCGTGGCGGCGGAATTGAGGGGACCGGACGCTTTGACCGTGGTAGCGGAAGGCAAGCCAAACGCGGATGGGCTGTCCATCACGTTGGCCAACTCACCGGATTTCGGCAATCATTATCTGGTTTTGGAAGGCCCCCCAGGTATTTTGTACAACCTGGTCATGACGGTCGCACCCTTTGATGGGTGCACGACGTCCAAAACATGCGAGAACAACAACATCTGTCAGAAAAGCACTGCGACCTGTGTGGACGACGAGTGCACCGAGAAAACGGACTGTCCCTTTGGGCAATCGATGCCCTGCTTGGACGGCCATTGCACCGATGGGTGCACATACGATGCCGATTGTCGGTTGATGTATCGATGCAAAGGCTTCGACGTTGGGCGCTATTGTGGGCTACCCGGGACCGCGGGAATTGGCGACGGTTGCGGCTCGTATGAGGACTGCGGGGGCAATGCCTCGTGTCCGTACCAGGATCACGGCGGATACTGCACCAACATTGGCTGCGCGAGCAACGCGGAGTGTCCGAGCGGATCGCACTGTGTTCCCTTTGGAGGCCATCAGCTCTGTGGAAAAATCTGTACAAGCAACAGCGACTGTCGAACGGATGAGGGCTACACGTGCCAACCCAATGAACTGGTGAGCGGTATCCCCACGAAAGTCTGTCTACCGAGTTTTTAGCCATCACCAACGATGTCACCGCCGGCGCGAAGCGTCTGTCCGGTTGGCTTCTGCGGTGAAACCCCGCCAATGAGAACTAATCCTTCGCTTTCTCCGTGGTCAGCTTCCTCTTTTTCTTCTTCTGGGAGGCCGTTTTCTTGAGTGGTTCTGGGATCACCGAAACACGGTCGCCCTTCACATCCACCCGAAAGGTCACGTCCACCCCCAGCTTCTTTTGTGCCTTATTTCGTTGTGCGTCCAGGGTCTTCTTGAAGGTGGAAAAGTCCAGCTTTGACACATCTTGGCCCAACTCCTTCTTGGCCTCTATCAACTGGTCGTAAACGGGCTTAAGCGAGTCGCCAGCGCGGCCCTTTGTTTTGGACGGAGCCATTGAATCCACTAGGGCCTGTGCATCTTCGGCAGCCTTGGACAGCCGTTTTTTCTGCGCCTGTTTTTCTTCGGGGGTGGTGACCACCTCTTTGCCCGGGGTGGGTTCCGATGCAGCGTTGCCGCCGAGTTTACTGGAAAGCACACCGGACCGAATTTCTTTTTCGATGCCCTTTTCGTGATTGCGGCGAATGCGGTCCCACCGCGCCATGTGCGTTCGAAACTTAGCCACCAGATTTTGAAATCGGAATCGAATGGTCGAATAGGGAGTACGCATCAGATTCGACTTGAGAAACACGCGCTCTAATCGCTCGCGTTCGCGGGTCGGTTCGATCTTCTCGTGGCCCAACAGATACTGTTCATACTGTCGGCGCAGTTGTTCCACTTGAATGGTCAGTGTGTGCAACTGTTCTTCTTGAATTTCGGCTAAGTTTCGTTTGTCTGCCATGGATGTCTAACGCGTCTCAATGACTCTCTTTCCAGTCTGAAGTATCCCACGTGGATGTGGCATAATACAAACTTTCACGGCAACGCGGCTCTGCGGCGTCGGGCGCAGCAATCGGCCCCCCCGCGAATGGAAACCCTTGGCGCGCTGTCCTTCCCTTGACACAGATGCCAGGTCGAGGCGTAATCGTCGTACCTTAGAGGTTGATTGGGGAGTCTGTGTGTTGAGATACGTCCGTTCGTTATCAGTCTTTTTCTTTGTCGCGGTGGTCACCGCGTGTTCCGGTCCCCCCACTGTAGAAGAACTGGAAGTATGGATCCGTGCGGCCCAATTCACGAAAGTAGAGGAGTTTGTTGCGGATGGGAACAATCCACAACAGCTGCGTGTCCGGGCTCTGGAGTTGTTGGTCGAATACGGTCGCTTGGGCGATCTTCGTAATACGCTTCAGGCGGCACCGGATCGCCCCACGCTCGTGGACGAGTTGGTGACGAAACTCCAGCAGAATCTCGACAGCAGCGATACGGATCTTCAACTGCAGTCCGAGTCTGGCCTCATGGCCGTGCAGGGGTTTCTCAGCGAGGAAAAGGCCGACAAGGTGTTGTCCTCCATTGCGGATTGGGCGTTTGAAGGACTGACGGAAGAAACGCCCATGGACGAGCTTAAGGCACAACTGGACACGACCGTTGCCAATGATCTCGACAGCATGCGTCGACATGGTCTCAAAGTGGCAGGGTGGCTGATCGGGTATGGCATTGAGAGCAAACGATTTGTCTCGTACATGGCGTCAGAAGCCAAGACGGATGACGATCGCAAGCTCTTGTTGAACGCAGTACGCAAGAACCTTCAATTGGTTGGCCCAGAAGGCCAGGTTACGGTCATTGACAACAACATGATACAGGCTCTGATCGACGATCCTCTCCCGGAGACCGTGGGCCTCTTGGTCGATGTCTATATGAACGACGCGTTCAACGCGATCGAACGGAACGATGCATTCGGCTCGGTCCAGGCTTTGCTCCGCCAGAGCGACGACAACAAGCTGTTGAGTACTTCCAGCAAGCGTTCGGTGGTGGTGGATGCCCTGCGTCCCGCGTTAAAATCAGCGAATGCGACCGACCGATGGGACGCCATTGACTTAATATTGAAGGCCGGCGGACCTGCGGAACTCTCCACGGCTTTGGATGGGCTGCAAGAGGACCTCAAGAGTTACGATCGGTGGACCGATGATCAGAGCGAACGCGAGGGGCCCGAGCGGGTCATCGCAGAAATTTGCACGCGGCACATGGTCGCAAAACCTGCCGGTGCACGCAAGGCACTGGAAGCTCGTCTGCAAGCAGGCAATCCCTATCAAAAAGCCTTTATCATCCTCTGTCTGAAAGTCGTTGGAAATGACAAGAGCATCCAGAAATTACAGGCCTTTTCCACCGATGAGACGTCGTTAGAGTCCTTCTTTTTCACCAAGAAAATGCGAAAGGTACGCACGAAGCGCATCAAGAACAATCAAATCCCCCAAGTGACGGTTGGTCTGTTGGTAAACAACACCATAGAAGGCATTCGCTATATCGCCGCCATTAATAGGAGAGCAAAGGCCAAGAAGATCAGCAAGGACGAGGCCCAGGTGCGGCGGGATGCGGTCCTCGGAGCCATTCAATACATAGGCCCGCAACTCAAGGCATCCATCCAGCGTCGTATTTTGCGTTTGCGTGCCGAGATGCTCGCGATAAAAGCGGACGAGAAGCCGACCGTTGCATCGCTGCTCAAGCTGATCAAATCGTGTAGTCCCAAGGCGAAAGGACGCGATGGATGCGCCGTTGCACTGGAGAATGGCAGCGCCATCATTGCCGACGAGATCGGGTCGGGGGCCGTAGACACCGACGAAAAGAAGAAAAGGTTGATTGAAGCGCTCCGTCCCTTGCTCGACGCCGACGCATCGACCACCCGATGGGGGGCCAGCGGGTTAATGCTGGAGTTGGGCGGTGGCACAGAGCTAGGATCTGTTCTCGCGAGTTTGAAGACCAACCTTCGTCGATATGGACGGCGAACGTCTGACAAGAAGTGGGTAGAGGCCGATCGGGTCATTACGGAACTGTGTGAGCAGCACATCGTGTCGCTCGAGGATACGGGCAGAGCAGCGCTAGAATCTACCTTGTCATCCAAGAGTCTGCTGGCAGTCGGATTCTCCGTACTTTGCTTGAAAGCATTGGGCAACACCCAGTCCATCGCAGCGCTGAAGGTGCTGGCCAACAACACCAAGAGCCTGGAAGACATACTCTTTTCGCCCAAAGAGCGTAAGGGCCGGCAGAATCAACTCAAGAAAGAAGAGATTGAGCGACTGACCGTGAGCATACTGGCGAGCAATGCCATCGATGGTATCGGGTTGCTGAATGAGATTAATAAGGACAAGGCGGCGGGCAAGCTCACCGCCGAGAAAGCGTCGAGTCGTCGCGAAGTCGTGTTGGCCTACTTCGACATAACCGGCGATTATTATCGCAAATCCGTCGAGTACGTTTGGAAACAGCAGGAAGCCCAAAAGTAGTCGTCAAAGTCAAACGCTAGGGGTCAGGGATGTCAACGATGAGCACATCGGGTCGTGCCAGGAGTGATCCACCATGGTTGCCGGCATGGTATCTGTGGGGTTTCCTCATGGTGGTCGTGTGTGGGTGTGCCGGTGGCATGACGGCGCAGGTCCGTTTTGATAGGGCCGTGCACAAGTACAACGATGCCCTGCGCTGGAAACGCGCGAGCGTCGTGGCGTCGTTCTTGTCCGACAAGGCCGCCACCCAATATCTCGAAAAGCACAGCGCCTTTGGAGCAGATTATCGACTTTTGGATTACGAAGTCCAGTCAATGCGCCCGGTCGATCAGGGCAAGAAAGCCGTGAGCGTTGTTCAATATAGTTGGTTGCGCCTACCGGCCAATGTGGTGGAGAAGACCGTTCTGGAACAACAATGGACTGAGCATGAAGGGCGATGGAAGATCTTCAAGCAAGAAGTCATCATTGGCGGCAAACGACTCCAGGTACCTCGGGACATGCCCTTCTAAGGCCCGCCCTCTGTGACGTCCACTAGAATTGAAAATAGATGAACGGTGTTGCCTCCAAGGGCGCGAAGAGCAACAACGCCAATGTCAGCATGCCAAGAACGAAGAGGGGACGGAAAGCGTTCAACCGATCGGCAGGTATCCAGTTCACCATGTCGCTTTTCATTGCGTGAAGGGCGTGCCAGAAGGCCATGGCCGCCACCAAAAGCAGGCTGGGTTGATGAAGCCAAACAATCCCTTCTTGTACGCTGAACAGGCCGGCCAGGAATTGGAGAGTGGTCGGAAAGTCCACACATCGAAAGGGCACCCAAAGAAGGCAGGTGAACAAGAGCGTGCCTGACCACGCAAGCACGCTATAAAGCGACTGGTTCACCGGTGCCCAATTTGTGGTGAATTCGAGTTGTTTCCAGTGCTTGTGGACCATGAGGCCCAACCCGTGGAACGTGCCCCACAGGACGAAATTCCAGCCCGCACCGTGCCACAGCCCCCCCAATATCATGGTGATCATCAAATTGACGTCTGTGCGCAGGCGCCCTTTGCGATTGCCTCCCAAGGAGATGTACAAATAATCACGCAGCCAAGTCGACAAGCTGATGTGCCAGCGCCGCCAAAATTCCGTGATGGATTTCGACAAGTAGGGCGTTCGGAAGTTCACTGGCAACTCAAATCCCATCACCCGGCCAACGCCAATGGCCATGAGTGAATACCCCGAAAAGTCGCAGAAGATCTGCAATGAGTAGGCGGCCAACGCGCTCCACAGAGTCATGGTGTTGTAGAGGGTTGGATCGGCGAACACGGGGTCGACAAAGAAGGATAAATTGTCCGCCACCAGCACTTTTTGAAGCAAACCGAGGAGGAACACTTGAGCGCCACGAACCATGTCCGGGTGCCGCAGCGCGACAGGCTTTTCCAGCTGAGGAAGAAACTCGGCGGCCCGAACGATCGGACCCGCCACCAACTGCGGGAAAAACGCGACGAATAGGGTGAACTTGAACACATCGCGACAGACCGGGATCCGCTTTCGGTACAGGTCAATTGTGTAGCTCATGGTTTGAAAGGTGAAAAAGGAGATGCCCACCGGCAGCGTGATGTCTAAGACGCGGTTGGGTTCCATGCCGAGCAGGGCGTAAAACGAATCGAGGAAGAAATTGGCGTATTTGAAATACGCCAACAAGCCGAGATCGGCCAGGAGGCTAAGGACCAGAAAGAGTCGTCGGCGCGATCGTTCAGTCGCGTTGCTGAGCGCGAGACCAAATCCCCACGACCACAGACTGCTCGCCAGGATAAGCAAGCAGAAGCGGGCATCCCAGGCACCGTAGAAGACATAACTGGCCACGAGCAGCGCGAGCTGACGCATGCGTGTGCCTCGAGCGAGCGCGACGACGCCAAGCAAACCGATGAAGAACACAACGAACGTGAGGGAGGAAAATATCACCGGTTTCCTCCGCTGCGATCTGTGCTGGATTCGAGCGATTGCAGCCACCCATGAAGGGCGCGACCAACCGCTTCATGCCCCGATTCATTGAGGTGGCCGCTGCCGATAATGGCGTTGGCAAAGCCATGGGGGGGTTGTCCAGTGGCACGATATGCCTTGGTGAGAGCCTCGGTTGTGTCCAAATACGGGATCTCGAGTGTTCGCGCGACCGAGGCATACACTCGGCCCTCCCAAGGATATGCCTGGGTGACCTCTCCGCGGACACCGTATTGCAATGCGGGCACGTAGATGGCGATCAACGGTCGCTTTTTCTGGAGAGCCACCAACGCAAAGTGAAGTCGCTGTGCTGCCTCCGCCTGATGGTTTTGTGCATAGGCTTGGTCGAATGCGGACCCCAGCGGCTCTTGTTCGCACCCACGGACCCAACAAACCCAATCTCGAATGGTGTCGGTGACAGCCGGCTTCAGGCGGCGAGCCAGATGGGTCACCAGAGCACTTCGCCGAAGAATGGGGCCCAACGTCGCCTTGAATCGGTCTGTCGCTGCAGGCCGCAGCGACATGGCTTCGATCGCTTGGTTTGCGTCTCGGGTGATCACGATGTTGTCGCGAAGCAGATCGAGCAAATCACCCCGCGTGAGTACAACGATGGTCCACTCTGGCACCAGATGGGCTGTGTAGCGGTCCAGGACGACCCCATAGTGGGCTGGACTCATGGCGGAGCGACCCAAATTGATGGCCTCGATGGTGGGGTCGAGGCGTTCCAGCACGGACGTGAAGTTGGCTCTCTGCCGCACTTGAAGGGATTCCGTGATGGAGTCACCCAGAAAAAGGATACGGCGACGGTCCTCGGCCGGTCGGATGGACTCATCGTTGAACCCGATCGAGTTCAGTTGCAGCGCGGTTCCACCTTCGCGGCTACTGAAGATCATCGAGTCGGGTTCGTAGACCCAGCCCAGTTGGGCATCGAATTGTTGGTTGGATGGGGTCGTGATAAACACACGGGCCACGAATTCACCAACACAGCCCACAGCGACGAGTGCCAGGAGAAATCGAGTCATTACGCTACCAAAGAGCGCCCAACCGGATCGTTCTGTTGTCATAGGCCCTTTGGGGTTTGTTGTTGGGTCCAGGCCCACCGAGGGGGTAGACATTGGAGGGCAATGGTCGCCAAACGTCGTTCGACTCTCACGGCGGCGAAGCGACCGAACATTTCGCTTCGCCCCAACATGGAAGCGTCTTAGTTGAGGCGGTCGTCAGCTCGTTCGAGATAGCTGAGCAATGTCGTGATCGCGAAGCCGGTCCCGCCTTTTCGCGTGAGGTCACGGTCCTTTGCGGCGAATGAGGGGCCTGCAATGTCGATGTGCACCCAATCCACGTCACCAACGAATTCACTCAGGAAGAGGGCAGCCGTGATGGCTCCTCCCCAGCGTTCGCCGCAGTTTGTCATGTCGGCGATGTTGCTTTTCAACTGTTTCTTGAGTCGTTTGTCTAGGGGCATCGCCCACACGGTCTCGCCTGCCTGTTTTGCGCTGGCGACCACTTCGTCTCGAAGTTCGTCATTGTTGCCGAACACGCCGGCACTTTCGTTGCCGAGCGCTACACAAATTGCACCGGTTAGGGTGGCGAGGTCGATGATCTCGTCCACACCCTGCTCGACGGCGTAGGCCAGGGCATCGGCCAGAATCAAGCGTCCCTCAGCATCTGTATTGACGATCTCCACCGTCTTGCCGGCATAGCCTGTGATGACGTCGCCGGGCTTGTAGGCGGCCTCCCCCAGCAAGTTTTCGCTCGTGGGGACCAGCGCATGCACCACCAGATTGGGTTTCACAGCGTCGATGGCTTTCATCATGCCCAATACGGCGGCACCACCCGCCATGTCGAGTTTCATGTCGCCCATGCTGCCGGGGGGCTTGAGGCACAATCCGCCCGCGTCAAAGGTCAGTCCTTTGCCGACCACGGCGACACTGGGCGTGTTCTCATCCGCACCCTCCGGTCGGTACGTAAGGTGAATGAGAAAGGGCTCTTCACAGCTGCCCGCGCTCACGGCGAGCAAGAGCTTCATTTTTTTCTCTTCAAGCTCCTTACGACCGAGGATGATGCACTCGAGATTGTTTTCCTTGGCAATTTGGCGAGCCTGGTCCGCCAAGTACGATGGTGTGGCGACTACGGGGGGCTCATTGACGAGGTCCCGTGCCAACGTGACGCCGTCTATCCGACGCACCATGCTTTGAATGTTCGCGTTGGACACCGCCGCGTTCACCAACTGGACGTGCGTCAATTTGGATTCTTTCACACCCTCGGTTTTCCAGCGGTCGAACGAATAATGGCCCAAGAGCGCACCCTCGACCATGAAAGGCCCGGCGTCATCCGCACCGTTGGGATTGACGACGCTGACGTGCGTTAGACCGCTAGACCGCGCCAAGCGGGTTGTCCGAGCGGCCAATGTTCGGGCATCCATGTCTCCGGATGTCCCCAATCCAAACAGAATGATTCGCTTGGGGCCGACCCGACCATGTGTGTGAAGAGTTACTTTTTGGCCGTCTTTGCCTTCAAAGCCTTCTTCATCAGCGACTGTTTTTAGCAAGCCGTCCAGTGCTGTGTTGAGGGCATTCAGGCCCGTACCGTCAACCCATGCCGAATCGGTATAGGCACCAAAGGCAATGAGATCGGTCTCTAGCGAGAGAAGGTCTCCTTCGAAACAGTCGAACTGCATAGGTCACTTTCCTTTCAAGTACGTCCAGGCGACGAGGGGCTTATAAATCACGAAAGTGAGTCGTGTGTAAAGAACGCGTTTTTGAATCCTGCTTAGTCATCGCTTAGAGCGGATGGTTTTGCGGGGCTTTGGCGTGCATGGGGCTTGCATCGTTCCCATGGACTGACATAGGGTCCCACCATGAACGTCATCGTTCAAAAGTACGGGGGCTCATCGCTAAAAGACACGGAACGTTTGCGGACTGTGGCCTCTCGGATTGTGGAGCGAAAGCGCCAAGGCGTGGCTGTCGTTGTGGTGGTGAGCGCCATGGGTGATACGACCGACAAGCTCGCGGAAATGGCGCGAACCGTGACTCCGGAGCCCTCCCGCCGGGAGCTCGACATGTTGCTCACGGTGGGTGAGCGAACCACGATGGCTTTACTGAGTATGGCCATTCATGCGTTGGGCGAAGAAGCCATCTCGTTGACGGGCAGTCAGTGCGGCATTTTGACGACACACAGCCACAGTCGGGCGCGGATCATGGAGGTTCGCCCCTTTCGAGTCCGTGATGAGTTGGACAAGGGTCATATTGTCATCGTGGCCGGGTACCAGGGCACGAGTTATAAGCGAGAAATCACTACGCTTGGTCGTGGTGGTAGTGACGTCACCGCGTTGGCTTTGGCGGGCGCTCTCGAGGCAGAGGCCTGCGAGATTTATAGTGACGTCGATGGTGTGTACACGGCGGACCCGCAGGTGATCTCCGAGGCCAAACGAATCGATGAGTTGAGCTACGATGAGGCGGAGAACTTGGCGCGTGCCGGGGCAACGGTGTTGCATCGAGATGCGCTGGCTTGGGCCAAGCGCCATGGTGTGGCGTTGTATGCCCGATCCAGTTTTGTCCCCGAAGGGCAAGGAGGCACTGTGATTCGGCTCAATCCCCCCGAACGAACACGTAGCGTTGTCGCGGTAGTCGGTCGAAGGGATTTGGTTCGTGTCCTCTCGGGCAACATAGAGCCGGTTGAAGA
>CAUZBV010000028.1:0-14739 GCA_963578115.1 Myxococcales bacterium | reverse complement strand
GGCCAGCATACGCCGTGGTTTGGGTGCCAATGGCATAATCGGTTCTGACTTCCACACCCCATCCCATGTCCATGTCGTCCGCGCCATCAAGCTTAATGATGTCGAAGTCTACATGGGCGGACGTGCTCCACTGGGAACTGTGATCCAGGTTCCAGTCGACATCGATGCTGATAAACATATTGCTCTTGCCAACATGCTCAACCATAGCGCTAACACCGGAGGTACCAGTGGCACCTTCGTTGTCATCGAGGCCATATTTGAAGGTCTCTTCCAGGCTCAGTCCCATGTTGTCGGCCAGAAGCATCGCATAACCAGCGCTTTGAACGAGGGCCATGCTCATACCGGCATCACCTTCAGCACCATGGTCACCGGATACGATGCCGAGATCCACGTCGAAGTGGTAACCAACGTTGCGTGGACCGAATTTGTAGATGGGGCTATTCTCCACCTCGGCCAACTTGAAGGGGTTGTCCGTACCGATGGCCGCGCCCAAGTCCGCGTAGTATGCTGCGGTTGCAGCAACTTCGTCCTTGTACTTGGCCAGGTAGGCACCTGCAGCGGCTTGCCCCATGATCTCAGCCGCTTTGGCGAGGTCCGCAGCGGATGCGGTCTTGCCAACGGCTTCGTACATGGCGGCCGCAACAGCGATAACGCGCGCGTCAATGACACGACCGTAACCAGCACCCACTTTGGCCGAGACCGCAATGGATTTTACCATCTCGGCGTCTGCTACTGCGGGTTGGTCCATGTCAAGACCGACGGCTACGTCCGCACCAACGCGAACACCACGGCTGCCCATCAACCACATGTGATACCCACCGCTAAGAACATTATTGATATTATAACCGAGCTCGGCATCTGGAACGGCCGCTTGTCCGCCGTTGATTTCCAAGCTGTTGGTTACATAATGCTTGCTCATGGGGTCTTGATGCTGCATGTCAAACCAGGAGCCGATGTTGAAGTTCATGCTCGCATCGTCGTTGCCTTCAGCTTTAGCGTAATTGAAAAGATCTTCACCATGGACATCGAGTGTCATCGTGTCGTAGGAAGGGACCTCATAGTTAGTTGCTGCCTCTTGAACAGCCTGGGCAAACGCAGTCGAGCTAATCGCAACTGTCGCCAAGGCAATCAGGGTGGCTCGGTTCAGTCTCATCACTAATCCTCCTCACTTATGGGTGCCCATTTGCACCACCTGCCGCCCCTAGCGACGGCATTACCAGTTTCTGCGATAGAAAGTGCCTGTCAAAGAATTCACCGTTTTTTTGCAGAAACCCTTGTTAGGACTACGTCCTAGTTGGTTCTGGGTTTCAACAAATCTCCGGGGAAATTTGTTTTCCTTGTGGAATCCGGGTTCGCAGTCGTACCCAGGTTCCGCGGCTAATTTTCATCGCTCCCACAAGGAGCGCACTACGTCCACCAGTCACTATCCAGTGGCGCCATGATACATCCTTCAGATCAAACATCAATTGTTTCTGCGAACATTTGTTATTCAGTCTGCGCAATTCGTGTAAACGACCGGAAGTATAGGGAGAAGTTTTCCACAAAGAGCGGATCCAAACGGGCGGTTTTCTGTGGAAAAAAGCAATGGGTGAGGGGGGGGAGGGTGTTTGACAGTGGGTGTTAGGAGACTGGATACTCGGTGAGTATGAAGATTGACGATGCGGACAGAGCGACCCATGGGTAACCATCGCGTTTTTGGTGGGAGGAGGAGACTTTCTCTCGGCCTGTGTGTGCTGGTTCTGCTGGGTACCTGTCCCGCCACGGGATGGGGGGCCGAGGCCCGAATTACGGCCATGGGCGGGGGCGTCAAGCAGATCACCGTGGCGGATGAGCATGGAATTTGGTCGTTGCCCAGCACGCTCCTGGACTTCGGATCTTGGGCAGCGCTTCACAGCGCGGGCCGAATGGATGAACCCACCCTTCGAGACGGGCGCTTGGGTGTTCACATTTCGCTGACAGACGCGATGGCTCTGGGCGTGTATGCAGGGACCCATCGTCGACCGAACCTAAGCATTGGTGGGCGTTTTGATCCAACGGGGTTCGGCTATGCGCCCTTTGGGGAGCCATCGGTTGTTTCAGAAGAGGGAGAGACAACCGCGGTGGCGAAAGCCAAGCCTGGGTATACCCATCAAATGGCGATCTTGTTTGCCACCGCATTGTCGGACACGGTGCGCCTTGGGGCTCGATTCGGCGTATGGCTGGACGGGGATGATTCGGGAGCGCTGGTGGATGACCCGCTGGTGATCGACGCAGGTTTGGGGTGCAGCGCCGAGTTGTTCGGAGGGGATGTATCCATGGGTGTCGGGGTGAAGAGCGGCGTCGGTCGCACCGTGGGCGATGTGCGGCTGAGTCGTGAGTTGGCTGTGGACGCCACCCTGCGGGGACAATGGAAGACGAAGAAAGGCCACCAAGCGATCCCCTACGTGCACACGGTCTACACCACGCCAATGGGCGACGAACACCCGGATGGAACCGCCCGGGCCGCTGTTTTGATGGTCAGCGCGGGTTCGGATCTTCGGTTGTCATTGGGAGACCATGTGACCGTGCAGCCTGGTTTGGGAATCACCTATGCACGAGAGGTCGTTCGCTGGCAGTCCGACGGGAATGATGTGCACACCGATGTCGTCGCCCCCTATTATAATATCGCCGTCGATGTGGGTGTGACCGATTGGTTGCGTGTCCGGTTTGGTGGATCGCAGGAATTCCAGGTGATCAAGGTCGACCACGGCGAGGGCGTGGTGACCAGCACATCGGATGTGGTGCACCGGGTGACCGCGGGTCTGGGTTGGACCTTTCCGGGGGGATTGGTTCTCGACATGCAACTGGCCACCGGGTGGGGCCGTCGAGGACCTTTAATCGTCACCGGGGATCGGTCGACTTCGGTGGATGGTAGCGCAACCCTCAGCATGGGATGGTAAGGCGAAATGAGCACGCAAAACGCGCAGGTACGGAGAACAAGCCCCTTGCATTGGGTGCTCTGCGCGATGGTCTTGGTGTCTATTCCAGCGCCGGCGTCGGCCAACCGGGCGCGTATCAACGCCTTGGGCGGTGGTGAAAAGAGATTTACCATTGTCGATCCACTGAACATCTGGCGTTTGCCGTCCGAGCTCGTACACCATGGCTCACAGGCTTTGTTGGAGACAGCCGGCGAGGACTATACGGCGTTCGGTGTCCATCTGAACTTGAGCCCAGAAACCGTGTTGGCGATCTATGGGAGCAGTGAAGGGCGGTCTGTTCTCAGTGAACCACGGGCTACGGCGTGGAGTGGGCTCTTTGAGAACGTCTATTTGCAGAAGGCTGCTTTTGCGAATCGGGGAGACGGTGTGACCCACAAGGGGACAGCTTTCTTGGCGACGTCGCTCGGTGATTGGGGGCGTCTCGGGGTGCGATTCGGTATTTGGGGTGACACGGAACGTGATGCGCTTGATTCCGAGGATTTGCATGCCAGAGGTCCCTTTGTCGTCGATTTTGGGATCGGCCTTGGATTGGAGCTTGGCGGTGGAAGCGTGGACACAGGTCTCGGGTTTTCGTTCGCCTCCAGCACCCTTCAGTGTTACCCATTAGAGGAAGGCGGGTGCGATAGCGTCTCGGATGGGACGGAAATGAGAGATTTAACCCAAGGGTTGGAGCTTCATGGAGATGGATTGATTCGCGGCCGTTGGTCCATGGGCGACATGCTGACCATTATCCCCTACATCGATGCCAGCTATCGTAAGACGACGCTGGATGGGGTTTCAGTGCCGGACACGATCGCCATCGAAGCCGAGCGTCTGAGCATGGCCGTGGGTGTGGATTTGGCGGTGTCCATTGGTCAGGCGCTCACGATACAGCCTGGGATCGAATTGGAGTACATGACTTGGGAAGATTCGCTCACAACCCCCATGGTCCCCGAAATTTGGCCACCGCCTGTGGGCGATCCCAGCATTCATATCCCCGCGTTGGCGACAACCGAATGGCACGTCCCCTCGGTGAGTCTGGCCGTGGAATGGCGTCCTTTGGACTGGCTCGCAGTCCGAGGTGGGGGTGCAGTCACGGTCGCGATGACGTCGAACACAACAGACAACTACACGCTTTCGGAAGACGGCGTGCCCGAAACCATTGTTCAAACCACCGAGGATGACACCGAGATCCGGTATCGGTTCGGAGCCGGGTTGGGTTTTTCCCTGCCCCGTGGCGTCGAAGTGGATTTTGAAATGCAATATGGCCGGTGGGAATCGGGGCCGTATATTTTGCTCTCTCAACCGGTGGAGGGGGTGGGCGCGAACTTGGCGGTAAGTGCTCGATGGTAAGGGTGGTACGGTCCTGTCGGCCCTCTGTTTTGGTCCCTGTTGCCGTCATGTAGTGCGTTGTGGACCGAAAAATGTCCTCGTTGACCCACTCGGTTTTGTTCATTTTGCGCCTCCACTAACTACACGTGACGATTGACTCTGCTTTCCCCTTAATTATATTGTGGTGAACATTCGGTTATACTGTGGGTAGGCGGCCCCCGCAGTTAAAAGGAAATAGGCAGGAACTGTGAAGATGACGTGGAAACTTCCCGCGCTATTTTTTGGCGCTCTTCTGATGGTGCAATGCGGTTCTGGAAACGGCGGCGATTCGGATGCGAAACCGCCTGCGGACACGGTCAGCGCCGACTCAAAAAAAGACGACTCGAAAGACACCAATAAACCGGACATAGAGCCCATTTGCACCCCCGATGACCTCAATGGCTGCAGCGGAGACTTCAAGGCGGAAATCGTGTGCAACGACGATGGAAGCGGTTGGGAGACTCGTCCGTGCAAGGGCGAGAATGGGTTCAGTACGATCTGCCACAGCAGCGAAGGGTGTTTGATGTGCATTCCAGGCAAGAAACGGTGCCTGGATGATGAGAACCTCGAAATGTGTAACGAGGATGGGACCGGTTGGATCGAAGATGCCAATTGCAACGGCGAGGTGACCGGCCAGGTCTGCACGCAAAGTCAACAAGGCGCCTCTTGCGTACGGTTGTGCGAACTTTCGCTCAAATGGAACACCTACATGGGATGTGAGTATTGGGGCGTGGACCTCGACAATGCTTTTGTGAGCGGCGGAAAGACAGGGTATTTGGATGCCGCGGGCGCTCAGTTTGCCATTGTGGTGTCGAACCCAAGCGACAAATTGTCGGCCACGATTACCGTCACCGATAGTGATGGGCCGGTCCTCTACGATGCCAATGGCGACGAGTTAAGCACCGAGAAGCTGGGTCCCGGTGAGCTGCGTGTGCTCAATTTACCACGCCGAGACGTGAATTCGACGATCCTGGCGGCCTTGGCGTACAAGGTGGAGGCCAGTATTCCCATTACGGTGTACCAATTCAATCCGCTGGAAAATGAGGATGTGTACTCCAACGACGCCTCACTGCTTCTGCCGGTCAATGTCTTTGGCAAATGGTACATCGTCATGAGCCGCGAACAGACATTTGAGATGTTGCGAAGCTATGTGACCGTCGTGGCGTCCCACCCAGACACCACGTCAGTGACCATCACTGTGACGGCACCCACCCTACCAGACGATGGGATACCCCATCTGGAACCGGGAGAGTCGGTGACGGTGGAGATGCACCAGTATGACGTTCTCAACATCGAGACCAACAAACCAGGCTCGGATCCGACGGGTACTGTGGTGTATGCCACGCGTCCCGTTGCCGTATTTGGTGGCAGTGAGGCGGCCAATGCGCCGAACACCGCACATTGCGACATCGAGCCCGGTGAAGAGGAGGGCGTCTGTCAATACGACGGGGTCAAACCCTGTGATTCGCCACTGGATTGTTTGGAATACAACACCTGTTGTGCGGATCACCTGGAACAGCAGATGTTTCCCGTAAAGACGTGGGGGAAACATTACATCGCGAGTCAAAGTTTCCAACGGGGCGCGGAGAAAGACATCTGGCGTATAATCGCCGCCGAAAAGAACACGCAGATCACAACGGTGCCGCCCCAAGCTGTGATCCCGGTACTCGATTCGGGAGAGTGGTTTGAGTTCGAGTCGGATAACGACTTTGAAATCGTGGCGACCAAGCCGATTCTAGTGGGGCAGTTCTTGGCGGCAGAACAAGCACCGGAGCCCAACGTCAATGGCATTCCGCAGCCGGGTGACGCGGGGACGGGCGATCCGGCATTCATCCTTGCTGTCCCATTTGAGCAATATCGGAAAGATTACGTGTTCCTGGCACCGGACAAATATGCGTTTGATTACGTGAATATCGTGGCGCCCACTGGGTCGGTTGTTCGCTTCGACGGGCAAGAGTTGTCTCCCTCGGAATTTGATCCCATTGGAACGGGCCAGTTCAGCGTCACCCGCATTTTGATTGATGATGGTGTACACGCCGTCGATTCCGACGAAAAAATCGGAATCATCGTGTACGGGTACGATCAGTACGTTTCGTATGGTTATCCTGGTGGATTGGATCTCAAAGATTTGGGATTCATTAAGGAATCCGCCGGGCAATAAGTCGTGCATTGACGGCTTCTACGCACTTGTGGATCCGTCGAAGGAGAGAATAGATGGAAGGCTCGCGCTTCTCATGGGTAGCAATCCTTGCTGTGTTATTGATGTCCTGCGGTGGTGGAGACGGCGATGGAGCCGTGAATCCGCCCAACACCAACGACGTGAATGCCCCTACGCCGGACGTACCGACCATCGATCCGGATCTTAGCGAACCTGACGTACCCGTCGATCCGGACATCAGCGAAGAAGACAAAACACTGCGGGTGACGAGTGTGGATCCCTCGGTGGGTCCCGCGAAGGGCGGAGAAATCGTTACCATCGAAGGCAACGCTTTCAACACAAACGGCATGATCATCACGTTCGGAGATTCAACGGCGCTGGATGTCTTCGTTTTGGACGCCAAACGATTGACCTGCATGACCCCTCCAGGCAATCCCGGGTTGGTGGACGTGCGTGTGATCGACACGGAAGCGGAGACGTCTGCTGTGTTGGAGTACGCCTATCGCTACAAGCGGGACGTGTTGGTCTTGAGTATCGACCCGAACCTGGGCCATGTGTCCGGCGGTGAAGCGGTCACCATTAGCGGAAAGGGCTTGAGCCAAGGCGATACGATTGTCTTGTTCGGGGACAAGGCGGCCATCAATGTGCAAGTCGTTGACGACAGCACCGTTCATGCGACGACTCCACAGGGAGCGGGTCCTGGTTTTGTAGACATCCACGTCTCCAATCAGCAAGGCGCTGCCGTTCTGAACAACGGATACGAATATTTTGCGTTGCCCGAAGTGCTCTCTGTCTCGCCGGCGGCAGGACCGACCACCGGTGGCAACACAGTCACCTTGAACGGAAAGGGGTTTGCGCCCAGTTCAACCGTCAGTATTGGTCCCAACGATGTCACGGTAGTCAACTATGTGTCGGCGACTGAGTTGAGCGTTGTGGTGGCACCGGGAAGCCCCGGACCGGCGGATGTGACGGTTGCTACGGATTATGGCACGGCAAACCTGGCCAATGGGTACTTCTATGTGTCCGGGGCGCAGCCAGAATCGGTTCAATTGCTCTCGGTCCAACCGATGAAAGGAGCGGCGGCCGGTGGGCAGATGGTGTTCATAACGGCATTTGGACTGACGGATGCGGCAGACACAGTGGTCACCTTTGGTGGGTCCCAGGCCATCGTGGAATCGGTGGACTCCGATGCGCTGACAGTCGTCGTTACGACCCCGGAACATGAGCCAGGCATGGTCGATGTGACTCTGACCAATTCCACGGGAAGCGACACCCTGAGCGGCGCGTATACCTACGAACCGACGTTCCACATCTTGACCGTCAATCCGGTGAGTGGGCCGGTGGACGGCGGGACCGACATCACAATTTATGGCGCGGGTTTCGCCGAGGGTGCCGAAGTTCGTGTTGGCGCGTTGCCCTGTAATGGCGTCAACGTTGTGGACAGCACCACCATTCAGTGCACCACACCCGCAGGAAGCCCGGGAGCGGCCGATGTGACCGTTACGCTCGCTGAGAAGCAAGCCATTTTGACCAAAGGGTTCTTCTACGAATCCGGAGGCATGGAGCTCTTTGTGGTGGATCCCAATACGGGGAGTCAAGCAGGAGGCACCTTTGTTCGCCTGTTGGGAGCCGGCTTTGAGGAGCCGGTCAAGGTGACCTTTGGGGAGTTGCCTGCCTCGCACATCACCTTGGTGTCTTCGACGTTGATCACCGCCAAGACACCGCCCGGTGAAATTGGCACGGCCGATGTCACGGTGGAGGCGGGATTTGAGACGTCCGTTCTGATCGATGGGTTCACGTATTTCAATCCTATGAGCCTGTATGGGGGGACTTGGGGACCGCCGGTGGACGGTGCGGTCAACGTCACCGTCTTGGATGCGTACAATGGGTCACCCATACCCGATGTGTTCGTGATGTTGTACACCAATCCAGACACGCCCTATCAAGGCTATTCAAACGGTGCGGGTCAGATCACATTCAGCGGCCCAGACGTGCTGGGCGAGCAAATGGTTAGTGGATCCAAGACGGGCTATGAGTCCCAGTCGGTGATCGCCTATGACGCCACCAACATCACCATGTACATGGTCCCGATTCCTCCACCGTCGATGGGACCGCCGCCCCCCGGGGCTATCGTTAGCGGTAAAGTCTTTGGGCTCAATAAGTATGTGGTCGCGCCGCCCAAGGACTGCAACGTAGTGAGCAAGGTGGGACTCCCGGCCGGGCTGTGTAGTCCATGCGAAACCAATGACGATTGTCCGCCGGTGCTTCAGAGTTGCACCATCATTGGCGAGACCGGGAGCTTTTGTACGCAGGCGTGTGCGGCCGATACCGACTGTCCGTCGGGCTTTGCGTGCTTGAATGTCGGCGGGACGGGAACGCCACAATGTGTTCCCACGCCCGGCAAGAAACAAGCGCGTTGCTACATCACAACCTCCAGCATGTGGAGCAGGCAGTACGCGGAAGAAGATCTCTTGCCCAGCCGCATCGCGGACGCCAATGGGTTGTGGTCTCATCCTTCTCGTTTGGGCGAGGTGGCCATCGTCTGTTTGGGTGGCATTGTGGCGTGGGATGATCCCACCGACTTCACGCCCTATGCATTTGGTGTGAAACGACACGTTTTTGTCATAGCGGGTGAGAATCCCGATCAAAATGTGACGCTGAACCATCCACTGAGTCGTACCATTCGGGTGCGGCTGGACGATCCGCCATTTGATCAGAGCATTGGGCCCAATTATACCGCTGCGCTTGTCTATTGGGACTTTGGCTCTGACGGCGCGTTTTATCGCCCGTGGCACCAGAACGTACAGTACGGCAGCACCGGGAATGTGATCGCCATCAAACGTCAGCCCAGCGCGTGGACAGGGGATGTGTATGATGTGACGTACTCTGTGATGGGCGTTGCGTTCACGTTCAAGGGAGATCCTGCCAGCCAATTGCCTCGAAGCGCCACGCTGCTCACCGACATCAAACACATTGATGATGATCTCATCTATACGCTCGATGGGGGTGAATGGACAGCGGTCCAGTCCGGAATGACTCAGACCGTCAATGCGTTGTATGGCTTCGCTGACAACAACATCTGGGGCGTGGGTGACAACGGCGCAGTGGTTCATTACAACGGCGCAGGTTTTAGTGCCCAACCTTCTCCCTCGGAACTTCACCTCTACGGTGTTTGGGGCTCCGGTGAATCGGATGTTTGGGCGGTCGGGGAAGACGCAACGGTGGCCCATTTTGATGGGTTGACCTGGAGCGCGGTCACGGGTCCTTCCACAACAGCGAATCTACGTGCCATTTGGGGAGCCGGTCCCAATGACTTCTATGTGGCGGCGAGTTCATACGCGGGAATTTGGCATTGGAATGGGACGACATGGACCAAGCAGAGCGTATCCGGTGCCGATCTCCGCGACATGCATGGAGCGGCCTCTGACGCCATTTGGGCGGTTGGCCGAAACGGTGCGATTCGCCATTGGGACGGCACCAGCTGGAAATACCAATCGGCCGGTGGTTCCTACCACCTCATGAGTGTTCATGCTGTGAGCAAAACCGAAGCGTATGCCGTCGGTACAGAAGGGACCATCCTGCATTGGAACGGTACGAATTGGCAGAGTCAATCCAGCCCGACCAATCGAGCACTACGCGCTGTTTGGGCGCGCGGTCCCATGGATGTCTATGCGGTCGGCGACACGGCCGTTCTGCTGCACTATGATGGCAACTCGTGGGTCGATTACTCCGATGTGGCTATTGAGCAGCACGCGCTATTGGCCCTGTGGGGTGATCCCACTACGGGCAAAGGCGTGTCCGCTGGCTCCAGCGAACTCTTTATGGGGCCGATGCTCCAAGTTCCCTACAATCAAGATCCGGCCGATGGGGGCCTCATGCAGGGGTATCACGTGGCGTTTGACGTGAAACCTGGGGTGCCGGCGCATTTCAACTACCTAAAGGTGGGCATTCCGAGTCTTTTCGGTGATATTCCGGTATGGTCAATCACAACGGACGGAGATGTGTTTGATTTCGACTTGCCCGACGTTTCAAATATTGCGGGTACACCGGGTATAGCCCAGGGCTTCTACAAGCTCACAATTCTGCGAGTGTATAAGGACGATTTTGACATCAACAACTACGATCTCTCCGAACTGTCGACGAAACGCTGGCGTTCGTGGGCGGTGGACGTCACCTATTTCAACAAGTAACGGACTTCTGGCTGCCGTTGTTTTACTCCTGGCCATCGGCTGTGGGGGCGGAGGCGGTAATGGCGACGTGGTGGTCCCTCCCGATGTGGAACCCGAGACGACGCTCGATGGGACTGACGTCGAGGAAGTAACAGACGACGGTACGGAGCCCGAACTGCCTCCGGACCTTCCAGACGTGGTCATTACACCCGAAAAGGCGTGGGATCCAATCGCCTTGGATACAACCGAGACCATTCGCGATGTTTGGGGTCCGGGTGATGGAACGTTTTATGCCGTGGGCGATCACGGTACCATGCTTTGGTACAACGGAGCAGCCTGGGCTCCATTGCCCCATTTGACGGATGCGGATCTCTACGGCGTCGGCGGTGCAGTGGGCGGAGATGTCTATGTCGTGGGTGCAGGAGGCACTGTACTTCGTCGCGATCAGGCGGGTTGGAACATCATCAATCCGACGTTCGAAACCACAGTCGATTTGTATGGGGTGTACGTGGTCTCCAACAGCGATGTGTACATCGTAGGCGATGAGGGTGTGATCGTACGGTTCACCGGGACAAACTTCACGACAGAGATCAGCAACACAACCAGCAGCCTACGGTCTGTTTTTGTGCCCAAAGATGGGCAGGCGGTCGCGGGCGGCGCCAATGGCCAACTGTATCGAAGGCTTGGTGGGCAGTGGGTGTCTACACAAGCGACAGGAGGCAGCGTCACCATCAATGACATCTGGGCTGCGAGTAGCAGCTTCCAAGTGGCTGTTGGCAGCAATGGGACGATCTTGGTGTCGACGGGTACGACATGGTCACCGCAAACATCAAACGACGTGAAGCTCCGCGATCTCTACGCGGTCTGGGGCACGGGTGAAGACAACGTCTACTGCGTCGGTGATGATGGGATCCTAATTCACTACAATGGGAACAAGTGGACGGGGGTCATCGTGGATGGTCCGCTCTACACAACGCGCTCATGGGGTGGCATCTGGGGTAGTACGGTGGGCGAGCAGGTCGTAGCCTTTGCAGGTGGCGAGCAAGGCGCATTCTTGATGTTGGACCAGGGCGATGAAGAGCCTACCGATGATAAGAACTGGGCCGATGCACCCAGCGGTCCGGATCTCTCCATCACTGACATCACGGCGACAGGCAGTGATCAATTCATGGCGGTGGGCCATCGTGGAATGGCCCTGCGGTGGCGTCCTGGCAGAGGGTGGTACGGACTGGATTCGAACACCACATCGGACTTGCACACAGTGACGTACAGTGGCGAGGGCACATCGTGGGCAGGTGGCGCAGATGGGACCATCGTGCGCGTTCATGACGACACTGTGACAGCGATACCCAACGGACTTTCACAGGACCTTCTGGGGGCCAGCAGCGGAGGTTCGTCGGTGATCATGGTCGGTGAGCAGGGATTGGCGATACGTGTCGATGCCGATTCGATAGAGGAAGAGAGCACGGGTACGCTGCTTTCTCTCAATGATGTATGGCTGAGTGATGACGGCACTGGCTTTGCCGTAGGAAAGGGTGGAACCATTGTGGCCAGAGCGGAAGACGGACTTTGGTCCAGCCTCGCCAGTTCTACGACGTACGCACTGCATGCCGTCACTGGTCTTGGTGACCAAGCGTGGGCTGCGGGTGATCACGGGGTGCTTTTACACTGGGATGGACAAAGTTGGAGCAAGGAATCGGCTTCCATCAATTTGAGTGGAAAATATCTCTATGGGCTGTGGGCTCATGACACCTTGGGCGTGATCGCAGTGGGATGGTTGGGCACCGTCCTGAGGCGTGTGGATGGTTCGTGGATTCCCGAAGACAGTAGTACCTCCAATGTACTGGAGGGGGTCGTCGGGACGGGCGACGGATTTTCTGTTTGGATTGTTGGACGCAAGGGGACAGTGCTTCGGAGGAAGCCATGAGACAACTCGTCACAGCCCTCGTACTCGGTGTTTTGCTCACGGCATGTGGGTCCAACGACGACGGAACCGACGCCTCGAGCAAAGATGATACGGGCCAGGATGTGTCTGACGGCGACGCGCCCGACGGCGTAGAGCCGACGCCGGACACGGCACCGGAGGATGTACCGCCACCACCGCCCGTTCAGACCATCTGGGTTACCGAAGATCTGGATCTGGGGGAAGAATTTGTTCTCCAGGGTATCTGGGGCACTGATCACAATCACGTGGTTGCGGTTGGGTCCAAGGCAACGATTATCGAATACGATGGTTCGGATTGGGAAATTGTCCATCAGGATTTGGAACTCGATACGCTCAACAGCGTGTGGGGATCCTCAATGAACGATGTGTGGGCTGTGGGTGCACACGGCCAGATCCTACATCGGGACGCAGGGGGCTGGAGTATTGTTGATCCGGGCTGCAAAGGGCAGACGGATTGCGATAGCTTACCGACCCTTTGGGATGTGTGGGGATCGAACGCGAATAATGTGTTTGCGGTTGGCAACGGCGGGACCATTGTTCGCTGGGATGGCGAAAGCTGGAAGAGCCAATCCGGTGGCGTTGCCAACGATCTTTTCGCCATTTCCGGCAATGATAGCTATTTGGTCTCTGTGGGCGACAAAGGAGAAGTATTTGCCAACTTTGGAGGGGCATTGTCGACCATGGATGGCGGCACGGCAAACCCCCTGCGGGCTGTGGCAGTGCTGTCAGGCGACGACTCGATCGCTGTTGGAGACTCCGGGACAATTGTCCGGCACACAAATGGTGGATGGGCACCCCAAAACTCGGGGGTATTTGTCAATTTGAAGGCCATCTGGTCCGACGGATCGACCCATGTCGTGGTGGGGAGCGGTGGCACCATAGTGCAGAGCACAGGCAGTGGGTTGTGGAGCCCGATGATCAGCAATACGACCACACCACTCAATGATATTGATGGCAAGAGTGCATCGGGACTGTTTGCTGTGGGCGATGCTGGGTTGTTGATACATTACGACGGCACTCAGTGGTCGGAGGTCGGCAACTTGGTGTCGGAGAACTTACTGGGTGTAACACAGAGCAATGATGGCCCCATCTTTGCTGTGGGCGCCGGTGGCACCCTTGTTTCGGACACCTCGGGCATATGGGAGAAGGCCACTTCGCCCACGACGGTGGATCTCCATGCGGTATGGAGTATGGATTCAAAGGATGTATGGGCCGTAGGCAATCTCGGGACCATCATTCGTTGGACGGGATCGAGTTGGACCCAAGCCGAGTCACCGACCGAGTTCAACCTGTACGACGTGTGGGGGCGTAGCTCGGATGAGGTCTATGCCGCTGGCGAAGGCGGCGTCCTGCTTCAGTGGAATGGCAGTGAATGGATGATCATTCGTTCCAACACCACTGCCAACCTACGGTCGGTATGGGGAATGGGAGACGACACCATCTACGCAGTGGGAGGCATGGCGACCATCATGCGCTTCAACGGATTGAATTGGAGCCAGCAAGTGGTGCCTGACGAAGTCGTAGGGGGAGCACTCCAGCCCGTTGTGGATGAATTGTTCGGTATCTGGGGTGCCAGCCCCGACGACTTGTGGGCCGTCGGTGCTGCCGGAACACTCATACATTACAGCAAGGGGACCGCAGAAGAAGGCAAAGAAGGAACATTGGCTTGGGCCAAGACACCCCAACAATCGACTGGCATCACATTTCGGGGAATTTGGGGCGCCGAGAAAGAGGCCATGTGGTTGGTCGGTCGAGAGGGCTCTGTGTACCGGTTTAACGGCAACAACCTGAACCGGGAAAAAACGGGGAGCATCGCCACTCTGTACGACATCACGGGCTTCTCCACAACGTCACTCTTTGCGGTTGGAAATCTGGGCACCGTGCTTCAACTACAGGTTGAGTTCTTCGTCCCATAAACGAGGGTCAGCCCCTCTGTTTTCCCTCGTCTGCGGGACGTCGACGAAGAACGATCCACGCCAGCAAGAAAAACAGGCCAATGTGCAGGGTTCCGATGGGGCTGGTGGCATGGCTCACCGCGCATCCTCCCTCCGAGGATCCACCGGTCGAGCCCGTGCCCCGATCAAAGCCGTCCTGCAGATGGGGGGAGGGCACATACCCACTGTCACTGAATGCACCCGCATCCTTGTCCCCGTCATTCTC
>CAUZBV010000027.1:0-15039 GCA_963578115.1 Myxococcales bacterium | reverse complement strand
AGCTCGCGCACATCTCGGCGCCCTCGCATTTCCCGTCGCCGCACACCGGCGGACAGGACCCGCAGTCGGCGATGCAGCTCGTGCAGGTCTCGGCGCCCTCACAGGTCCCGTCGCCGCACACCGGCGGACAGGCCCCACAGTCGGTGCTACAGCTCGTACAGGTCTCGGCGCCCTCACAGGTCCCGTCGCCACAGACACCACCGCACCCGCCGCACTCCGATGCACAGAGCGCTGCACACTCGGGCGTCCAAGAAACGGAGCAGCACTCCAGCGAAAGATGGCACACGCAACTCTCACAGGCGCACTCACCGCATCCCGGCAAAGGCGAAGAAGTGCAGCCGTCCGAACACAAGCTGATCTCGCTCACCGTGCAGGTCCCGTCCTGGCAACGGGCTTCGAAGCAAGGGTCGTCACCAAGACCACAGGGGGTACCGTTGGGGAGCCCAATGAACGCACAGTCACCGGTGTCGGGCTGGCACGCGTCCACGGTACAGGGGTTGTCGTCGTCGCACAGAACGTCGGAGCCCGAACAACTCCCGGACTGGGAGCATCGGTCGGCGCTGGTACAGGCATTCGAATCGTCGCAGGAGACATCCAGGGTGGTGGGGAATTCACAGACGCCCTCGACGCACTGATCCTTGGTGCAGGGGTTGCCGTCGACGCAAACCTTCTCCGAGCAGGACCCGTCCGTATCAATGATGGTTGGACCATCGGGTGAACAAGCAACACTCGTCACCACGGCGAACGATACCATCCATGCTGCCAATTGCTTCTGCGACGTACCCAAGGCAAAAATCTCCCTGTCCGATAATACCCCACCGGCCCCGGTGAGTCACCACCCATAATCGCCGTGAACAAGGAACAAACGAGCCATTTTCTAGCCCGCTCATTCCGGTCATTACCCGGTCATTACCCGGTCATTACCCGGTCATTACCCGGTCCTCCAAACTCGCATTCGATGTACGTTAAAACAAAAGTAAAAAGTACTTGTCCTCCAACAAAAAGTGTTCTAGATAAGCCGGCCCTGGTTATGGTCCGTGGCGGCCCTCGCGTCCCCGAACCAGGTGCATGATGCAATCCACGGAATTTGAAAGAAGCAGGTGCGCCCTTCGAGGCCACCCCTCAATTCTGAAAGGAACGCATAATGCGACGCATGTGTCTTAGTGTATTCTTACTGGCCGCCCTCACCACAGGCTGTGCCGACCATCCCACAGACAACGACAACCTGGGTGTAACCACCCACGCCCTCACCGAGCATGGACCCCAGGCCATCGGTCTGCTGGCCTTTCTCAATCACTCCAGCACGACGTTGGACCTACTCGATCACGAGGTGCCCTTGAATCGGCGCGCGGCTCGAAACCTCATCCACCATCGGAACGGCTGGGACAAGATCCTCGGCACCTTCGACGACAACCTCTTCAGCTCCGTGGCGGAGGTCGACGCGGTCCGCTGGGTCGGTCCATCGGCGATGGACCATCTGATCGAGTATGCAGCAGCCAATGGCTGGGTGCCCGACGGAGACGAACTTCTGGGCGTGTGGGATGGTGTGTCCTTCACAGCCGAAGAGGCCGAGTTGACCCTGGAGTTTGTCAACAAGGCCTCCCACGAGCTGCTCGACGAGGACCTGTCACTGGACAGACGTGCCGCTGACAGTATTGTCGCGGCCCAGCCCGTCGACTCCATCGAGACGCTCGCCGGCCTCTATTACGTGGGCGGCAATGCTCTACAGCGCCTCAAGGAGGCCGCCCTTGGAGGCGACATCCTGCACCCAGGCCAGGTTAATAGCTCCCCGCACAAGACCGCAAAATCCCAATTCGCAGCCGACTTTTCAAAGGCCCTCACCGATTGGTACGCCTTCTACGGCGCGAAAGTGGAGGCCAAAGGAGGAAACTCCCAGGCGGTGGCCCAAGCCTCTATCTCCGTGAATGCCATCACGGAGATTATGCACGCCGACGACGACCCCTATGGGCACGACCTCTCTAAGATCCTGGTGCTGAGCCACCCGGGCGTGGTCTTCCCCAACGGTGACCTCATCTGGTACGGCGCCTACGATCGCGAGTCCCTGAAGCTCATCGAAGTCTACACCTTCGAGTAGGACGTCTATCGACAGGTTGCTGGCCGCGTCCACAAGGGCGAAGCGTTTGCCAATTTCAAGGCGGGGCGCACTTTGTGCCGACGTCTACTTCTCGACCCAAGTGCCGTCTGTACACACGAAGATGACGCCGTTTCGTTCCAATTCATCGCCTTCGGTGCAGGCGATTTGTTCTCTTGACACGGTCTCCCAGCACGCCAAGCGACAGGTCTCTATGTCGCCGCCCGCATCGATGCACCCGTCAAAGCACGCGGCCGAACCGGAAGCATCGCAGCGATCGGTGCACGCGGCTTCGTCACCGCCCCGCTCGGCGCAGCGGGTCACGCACCCTTCGCCCCCAATGGACGCGCAGACTTCGGCGCACCGCGCTTCCTCCATGCCCCGCTCCATGCAACCGGAGACACAGTCGTCGGTCAGGGCCGCGCTGTTCTGGCTCAGGTCATTGCCCGAAGCGTCGGCGCAACCGGCCATGATGGTAGCCGCCAACACACAAGTTAGAAGGATTGGAATCGAACGCATCGCATCTCCTATTGCTCCGCGAGGTCTGTTTGGGACTTCGGCAATGTACCACATCGTCCGCCCGCAGTAGTCGGAAATCTCGGGCCGCGCCCGGCTAGAACGTCTCCCAGCCGGGGACGTCGGGCAGCAGCGGCAGCGGAAAGTCGGTCGGTCGATGGACGGGGTAGCGAATCGCCAACTCCTGGTCCTTGACTCCGGCCAGACAACGCAAGATGTGGTGGACGTGGGTCTGGCGAATCAGGGTGTTGGTTGACGACTCCAAATCGTCAGTAATCTCGATCTGGTTGCCATTGACCACAACGCGCTTGGCCATCACACCGGCCGGTCCTTCCTGAACCTCCGTCATTCCAATGACCCCCGGTGCGGTGACATCGTCGCCCATGATCATCGTGGATGTGATGGGCCAATGGTCTTTGCCGGGCGCCGTGCCGGTGGAACCGATCTGGAAAGAGGGGTTGTTGTACCGCGTACGGCCAAAGTCCGAACCGATGACCATCACCATCTTGTCCGACAAGCCCAGGGCAGCCGCTCGATCCCATACGTAATCGATGGCGACAAACAACTCCTGTAGTCGCAAGCGATGACCGGCGGTACCGGGCGCGATGTCGTCGTGATTCGAATGGCTATCAAACCCCGTCATGCTCAAGTTCACACAGCGACAGATCCCGGCCGCCATGGCCGCCAGCGCGATGCGGGCGGACGGCAGGAGCGGACTCTCCTTGTCGGTGACTTCCGGCAACAATGTCGTGTCCTTCAGAGGGCCCAAAAGCGCGGCCAGCGCCATCTCCGAGTCGCGGGCGCTCTGCAGCCGCTGGAGGCCGGCTTCGATTTGAGGCAGGCCCTGCTCATTGATGAGCCGCGCCGTGCGCTCATCCTGCTTTTTACGAATCTCCTCGATGACGTCCGCGTGATGGAAGTAGCTGTCGGGGTCGTCCACCTTGTACAAATTGGGTTGGGTCAATTTTAACAGCGGCTCCGTCTCACCCACGCGCGTGGCCGGCACCAACCCCAGCGTCTCGTCGTAGCCCCCGGTACTCAAGAAAGCCAACGGAAGCGTATTGGGAGCGCATTCCGAGTGAATCGCGGCCAGGAGTCCGCCCAACGTGGGAACACCGGCACCGAGTTTGCCGCTCCAGGCGTTGCGCGATCCCACGTTGTGGTTGTTGGTCTCGCCATCCACGCCGTTGATGACCAGCAGCTTTTGGGCATATTTCTGGAAAAAATCCTGACCTCCCACCTTGTAGGGTTGGCCGTCTTTGAACGGCGCGTAGGTCACACCGGTGGGGCTGGTCATGAGCTGCTCGGAGGTGAAGACGTCCGGTTTGACAAAGGTCTCGTCGGTTTGGGGATCGCAGAAGATGGTGGGATCCCATGCGCCGTTGGCGTCGATGAAAACCCAGAGTTTGTCCGCCGGGGGCTGTGGTGTGGCGGCAAATGCCCGGATGGGGAGCGACAAGGCCAATGTGGCCAGAGTCGATTGCGCAAGAAAGTGTCGTCGTTTCATTTCAACCCCTCAATTCATCAAGAAACGAGCGTCGGACAAAAGGTAGTTAACCACCGCCATCCAGGCGCGAATCACGTAGTTCGGGTCGGTGAGGACCGGGTCGCGGTTGGGCTTGGAGGAATTAGCAAAGCTCTTGAATTCCAAAAGATCCTTTGTGGCCTGGCACCGGTCGGGCAACTCCACAGGCTCTGTGCCATCGATGACGCGCTGCCGGCCGGCCGGCCACACTTTGAGCAGCAAATCATAGGTCTCCTGGAACGCAACGGATCCGGGAGGGGCGGCCTCATTCAGGACGGCCGCGTGAAGCAGCTCAATGGTGTTCTCGATGTCGTCGATGTTGGTGGGCACCCCGTTGCCATCCAGGGTGTTGAGGCTGGGATCGATGAGCGCAAAATACATGCGATCCTGCAGGTTGATCCACGCAAAGTCCTGCGGCACCGCCACGCATCCCATCTCGTTGGCCATTCGCCGGGACACGGCGCTCGCCACCGCAAAGGGGTCGCGCATTCGTTGGGTAGTGGCTTTGGAATCAATGCCGCCGTACATCGTTTTGTACCCATTGGTTGTGGACAACAGGCTGTCCGTACGCCCCCCC
This sequence comes from Myxococcales bacterium, assembly GCA_963578115.1. Classification (GTDB taxonomy): domain Bacteria; phylum Myxococcota_A; class UBA9042; genus CAUZBV01. The sequence continues at coordinate 10,329 of CAUZBV010000027.1, read as the reverse complement.
AAAGTGATCCACGGGAGCCCCGTGACGTCGCGGATCCGGAGCGCGAGCTCCTCGGGTGTCAGGAGCCGCCCGCCGCCCACCTGACCGGCCAGAAGCGCCTCCTCCGGACTGCCGATGACGTTGGCGTTCGCCGCACGGAACCATTGCCCCGTGACCAGCGCGGTGATCGCTGTTTTGAGATCGTAATTGTTTCCCACAAAGAGCGCCGCCACCCGGGCCACCTCCGCCTCCTGGGCGATGTAGGCGCGCATCTGCGCGGCATAGCCCGGATCGGCGGGATCGGCGAACGCGGACAGCACGTCACGGCCCGTCAACAGGGTCAACAGCGTCTTGACGGTGGCGCTGGCAAACCGTGGGTCCGCCGCCATCTTCGCGGTCATCCATCGCAAGGGCGCTTTGTTCTCCGGGGCCGCCAACTTTTCCCCCTTGTAGCCGATGGGGCGCACGCACAAATAGGCCTCGTAGCCTGGCGCGACACACACCTGATCCACGCAGATGTCTTCAGCATCACAATCACTGACCACTGTGCAGTTCTTTTCCAGGAACTCGGTACAGACATGCCACACGCGTCCACGCCGAACCCGACCGATTCCGGTCCACTTGTGAAACGCGCCGGCAACGGGATCCATCACCGCGTGACAGACCCGACAAGTCGCATCGTCCTTGGTGGGATTTTCCTGCTGCTCTGTCCCCTGCTCCACCGTAAACGCCAGCAGCCTTTCAATGTCGATGTCCAAAAACTTCTTCATCACATTGGCCGCCCGGTGGCGGTTGAGGTTGGTGGTGGTCGTGGTGTATCGGTTCATGAACGTGTGGGTCGAGAAGATGCCGGCATGCGGGATCTCCTTGGATGGATAGGTGTTTTGCTCGGTGACACCCTGTGGAACAGTCATCTTGAGTTTAACGGGTTTCCAATCGTCCAGGTTGCAGTGGTCGTCAAAAGAGACGCCGTCCGGGGTATCCAAAACGCCAAAGATCCGCGCCAACGCGGGATTGACCAGGGCGTAGTCGGCGGTCAGAATCTCGGTGAACGGCTTGTCGTTTTTCACCACATAGGCGATCAAAGCCAGACCCTGCCGCCGCAGATTCTGCACCGCGTGGGCGTCCATGTACTTACAAAACGGCACCATCACCCCATTGTCATTGCACTTGATGTCCTTTTGAGGGTCCACGTCCTCGCAACACGGCTCGCCGTTTCCAGGAGTGCCACATGTGTAGGTCGCGTTGTTGTAGTGTGACTTTCCTTCTTTGTATTTTCGAAAATAGAAGCGATCGGAAAAGTCCGCCTGGCCCAGGTGAGCGATCAACTTAAAGTATCCCAGATAGCGGTCGGTCAACAGCACGTCATTGTACAGATCCTGAAGCCGGACAAAAAAGCGCGAATCGGTGACCAGGTATTCCTCGATCACCTGCTCCAAATCGCCGGAGTTGGCCAACAGTTGCGCTTCCGTTGGGGTTGGCTCTCTTCCCGTCAGCATGAGCGCGGCCTTGTGGAGCGTATCCGCGTCGGACAGGAGCGTCACATTGTCAAAGAGATCAACGGGGGGCTCCGTGCAGGTGTCGCCGCTGTTCAACCGGGAGACAAACGCCTGCAAGTGGGCGTGTGCGGGACTCCCGGCCTCGATCAGCTTGCCTCCGTTGTGCCCCCCGTACCCCTGGGGTTTGGCCAGCAGGGTCGGCAACGTCTCATCGCCGCCAATGGGCGTGGTCTTGGCCGCCAGTGGGGAGAGCGTGGCCAGGGTGTTGGCGACGGTCCCATCGTCAATCCGATCGTCGATGTGCCAGAGCGACAGGCTCTTCCACGGCTCTTCGATAGCCAGTCCGTAGTCGTTGTGGCAGCCGGTGCAGATGGAGAAGACCGGCCCCCGCACGCCCCGCCGATAATAGTCGGGCGTGGTTGTACAACCCGTGAAGGTGACGCTGGCCTCCTGGTTCAACAGAACCGAATCATCCCCCTGCCCCACCCTGGCGCCAATGGTGTAAGTGCCGCCGTCGATCGCCAACACACGGCCGGTGGTTGTGCCATCGTCGCCGGTCGCAGCCGGTTGAAAGACGATCAGGCCCGGGCTGCCGTCTGTCTCCAAGGTGATCGGCGCACCGGCGATGGGCTCGCCAGCCTGATCGACTACCATCACCCCAATCGCAAAGTCCGTCAGGCCGTCTGCCGCCTTGCTCTCCACCGACGTAGACACACTCGATGCGGCCGGATCAATTTGACTGAGATCGACGTCCGGGGCCGTGTCTGGGACCGTATCCGGGACGGTGTCCGGGACCGTGTCCGGAGCGGTGTCCGGAGCGGTATCCGGGGCCGTATCCGGGGCCGTATCCGGGGCCGTATCCGGGGCCGTATCCGGCGCCGTGTCCGGGGCCGTATCCGGCGATGGGGACGGGGTGTCGCCAGCGCAACCCAGCAGGCACAAAGCGGCGATTAGACAAAGGGAACCACGTGCGCTCGTTGGGCAACGGGTGCCAAGAGGGACAGAACTGGAGGACGTATTCACGTCGTTCTCGCTTCCAATGATTGACTGTGCCAAGCCATGATACCCGGGCTTTTCGACGAAAATCAAACCCGCATAGCATCCGGCCTTTATGCCTCTGCGGCGCTTCCGACAGACCGTTCATTGGACGGACACTGGGATCCACGGATTCCGCCCTGTGCGGTGAGGCGCATCGGGGAGCACACTATTTCCTTTGAGTTATCAATATCATGAAAATTAGTCACTTGTGTTCATCGCGGTTGCGCCCAATGATGAAGGTACGGCAGGAGGGTGAATCATGAAGCAAATTAGTATTTATGTCCCAATGGTTGGGATTCTCGGTTTGGTACTCGGTGCATGCACCTTTGAGATGGCACCAGCACAGCCAGTGTGGCAGGGCTCCGCGTCAGTCGACGTTGGCGCCCCAAACACGGGTCAGAACAACACAGGAAACAGCACTCCCATCAAGAACACGACCGGCTGGGCTGAGCAGGTCCAGGAACCCGCCATCGCACTTGTGGCAGGGGCGGCCCACGTTTGCGCGTTGGCGGCCAGCGGAGAGGTGAGCTGCTGGGGCAAGAACGACGTGGGCCAGCTCGGCTACGGGCACACCGAAGCGATCGGAGACGACGAACCGGTGGCGTCGCACGGCACGGTGGACGTGGGCGATCTGGTTGTCGGACTCGCCGCAGGCAGCCAGCACACCTGCGCCATCCTGGAAAAAGGCAGTATTCGCTGCTGGGGCTACGGCGGTGATCTCGCCCTGGGCAACGGCAACGGCAAGTACTACACAGTGGGAGACGACGAGGTTCCAGGCGACATGAAGGACGCCATCATTTACTCCAACAGCCCCTTCGCCCAATTGGCGGCGGGCGACCATCACACCTGCATGCTCACCCAAAAGGGTGCGATCAAGTGTTGGGGCGACTCACCCGAAGGCGCTCTCGGGTATGGCTACTCCACCAAGACCGGCGGCTGGCTGGGCAACGTGCCCATCGGCGAAACCGCCACTTTTCTCGTGGCCGGAACGCAACACACCTGCGCCGTGGTCGAAGGCGGAAAAGTGCGTTGTTGGGGCGAAGCGACGTCGATCGGCTACGGTGGCATGGACAACATCGGCGATGACGAAGCCCCGTCGAATTTCGAGGCGTTGTCACTCGGTGAAGCGGTCGTCGAGTTGGCCGCAGGAGACCGTCACACCTGTGCGCTCACCGTGTCGGGGGCCGTGCGTTGCTGGGGCAATGCCGAAGACGGCGTGCTTGGCCACGCGAACAACACCAACATCGACTATGCCGAGGCAGCCGACATCGTGAAGCTGGGCGGTCCGTCTGTCCAGATCGCGGCGGGACATCGTCACACCTGTGCGTTGTTGCTTGATGGGACCGTGCGATGCTGGGGCAAAGGAAGCTTCGGCGCTCTGGGCTACGGCAACACCGGAGACGTGGGCGACGATGAGATCCCCGCTGTGGCCGGTGCTGTTGAACTGCCGGAACTGGTCATCCAAGTCGTCGCAGGCGCTGACTTTACCTGCGCGTTGTTGGATTCCGGCGCCGTGCAGTGCTGGGGCAGCGGTCTCGATGGGCGGCTCGGCTACGGCCATGAGCAGACCATCGGCGACGACGAGACGCCAGCCAGCCGCAAGTCCATCCTCCCCTTTGGGCATTGATGGACACCTGCGGCCATCGTTCCCCGCTTCCTTCGGGACCGCCGGTCGTCAAGCTCGTGCTTTGCACGATGCTTGGCTTCTTGGCGGCCTGCGAGGTGGTGACAGGCGATGGGCCGGGGCAAGCAACGCCCGACGCGACCGCGCCCGGGGAGTGGACGACGCTCATCGAAGCCGACTGGACCCTGGCGCCCGGCAGCGAAGATTTCGTCTGTGTCCTGCACACAATACCCAACGATGTCTTCATCCGCGCCTTTCGCGCCGACGCCCCCGAGGGCACCCACCACACGGTGCTGACGGTGACCGAACCCCACGGCCCCGACGGCGCGTTTCCCTGTGATCCGGGGACCCTCAGCGACGCCATGATCTATGCCTCGGGCTTTGGCACCGACGACCTGGCTTTTCCCGATGGGGTGGCCATCCGCGTGCCGGCCGGCAAACAGCTCCTGCTCAATCTGCACCTGGTCAACCCCTACCCCACCCCCCTGTCCGGGCGGTCCGGAACCCTCGTTCAGACCGTGAGCGCCGATGAGGTGGTGGACGAAGCGGAGGTGGTGTTTGCCGGCACGGCCGACTTCGCCATCCCCCCCAACGCGGAGGCGAGCGCCACGGGCAGCTGCCAATTTGATCAGGACGCCACCCTGCTCAGCCTGTGGCCGCATATGCACCAGCACGGTCGTCACATGGTGGTCGAGCATCACGGGGATCACGGGGTGAGCACACTCCACGACGAGCCCTTCAGCTTCTACCACCAGGTCAACAACCGCATTGAACCCATGCTCGTTCGCGCCGGAGAACGCATCGATGTGACCTGCAGCTGGTACAACACAAGCAACGAGACGGTCGTCTACGGAGACACAGCCAACAAGGAGATGTGCTACGCCGGTCTCTACCGCTATCCCGCGTCTCGCAATGGTTTGTATTGTGACTTGGCGCCACGCTGATCGAGCGCAACGGTCCGTCCGATTCAAAGAATCGTGCAGAACTCGGGGAACATCTCGGGCAGGTCCGTGTAGGATTCCGTCGCCAAGTCGCGGGGGTGATCGGCGAGGAACTGCAACGCCCAGTACCAGTAGCTCTTGATCAGGGTGTGTCCCTGATTGTGATCGCAGGACACCACAAAGTGCTCGTTGTCCTGGAGGGCCTGAATCATCTGGGTCGCCATGGTGTGAAAGTTCTGACCAAAGGCCTCGTCAAACGCCCCGCCCCAGGAAACCAGCACGGGCATCTGGCGACTGGCCGGCACGTATTCCACGCCCATCCCGCCGGAGAAGGGGGCCGCGGCCGCGATGATGTCGTTGCGCCGGGCGATCAACATGCCGGTCATCAACCCGCCGGCGCTCATGCCCGTCACCCAGATCCGCTCCGGGTCGATGGCGTAACTCTGGGAGATGCAGGTGATCATGTCGTCAAACAACATGAGGTCTCGGTTGTTTTTGGGATCGCTGAAGGAATCGAACACCACCGCGCCGGCCAGATCCAGCGCCTGGGGCGCCACGATAATGACGTTGTGGGTATCGGCAAAAGCTCGCAGTTCGGACCAATCCAGCATGGCGGACATGTTGGAGTTGATGCCGTGGTAGGCAAAGAGCAGGGGCCAGTTGGTGTCGGCGGAGTAGCTCGCCGGCACCACCAAATCGAAGGTACGTTCGGCGCCTGCAGATGGAAAGCCTGTGTTCAATCCGGCCGCGAGCGCGGGACAGGTCTGGATGGGTTCCAGCGGCACTGCGCTGCCCTCGCACGAGACCGGCGCGTCGTCGCCCCGCTCCTCCCAGGGCACCGAACCAAAGGTGCTCCCCGCCATGTCGATGGAGAAGGTGACCACCTCGCCTGTGACGTCGCCACAAAACAGACCGCCCTCCTGGATTTTCCCGTACAACACCGCGTTGAGCTCCACATCGCTGCTCGTGGGCGAATAGGCACCGGGCATAATGAGGCTGCCCATGTCGGCGGTGAAGGAGCCATCCAGACTCACGGGAATGTTCGTCAAGGAGACCAACACATCACTGACCAGTTCGCCCTTGGTAGCTCGGGCGGTGAACGTGTCGATGACCGTCCCCCCGTCGGCCGACGTGGTGCTCGCCAACGCCATTTTGAAAGGCACGGGCAATCCACCCACCGGCGTCAACGCGATGGTCACGTAGTAGGCGCCATTGAGCGGACCGGGCGTGGGTCCCGGCGGCAGATCGGGCATGCTCGTGTCGGGTGCCGAAACATCCGGGCTTCCCGTATCCGGGGTGCCCTCGTTCCCGGACGACGAGTCCCCACAACCCATCAGGACTACCGAAGAGACGATCACAATCAGAAAGGATGTTCGAAGTACAGCCATGGGATCTCCTGCCATTGGCAAAACGATTTGTCGGCACAAAACAAAGGATAAAGACGGAACACCCTGCTGACCAGGGCTGAACCGGAAAAAGCCCGGTGTCCAACCCATCCCTAACACGCCAGGATTCAGGGAATTGGAGTGGCCGCAACCACAGGCCCTGTTTTCAGCCAGCGGAAATTGTCCACAATCACTGTGGAATCCAGAACCTCATCGCCGGAATCATAAATCGCCAAACGAATCGTGAACGGGGTGCCCCCCTTGATGGGCGCTTGCGCACGGAGCCAGGCCGTCGAGGCATTTTCCGCAAAACCGGTTCCCTCCAAAACCTCCGACCCCAACGAACACTCAAAGGCCATGCCACCACTAATGCAAGGCGGATCGAGGCAATAACACGCCTCGAGGTAGGTGTTGTTGACGGAAATGGGGCCTCCGTCCGAGTCAATGGCGATGTTGCCGTTCGACTGTCCACCGACCGCTGGCGTCACAACCGCCAAGAAGATGTCGTTGTAACTGGAACAGATGTACTGGGGCCATTCCTGTGTGTAAAAGGAGAAATCAAAACGGAATCCTTGGGCCCACGTCGGTGCGGTGAGGGTCAATTCGAGTCCAATGCCGTCGTGGGGCTGGCCGGTCACAACTCCTGGGCACTTGGGCGCCTCTTGGGGGAAACCCGCCGGATGCTCAGACTCGTAGCCCTTTTCTAAGCCGGGATAGGGTTCATAATCCGGATCCGCAGGCCTCCGCGCAGCACCCGTGGACAGCGCCAACAATTGGGCGCCCTCGGCCGCGTCCACGTTGGGTCCGAAGCCATCCAAAATGCCGTGGCCTTTGTGAAAGTTGGCCGAATCAATGGCGGTCGGAACTTTTTGCCCATCCGGCAGCACCCACTTTGCCTCGACCAGGTCGGCGCAAATTCCCATGGTTCGCGCGGCATCCGAGGGATCGTTTGAGTCCAGCGCCAATCCCTCATCGCAGGTCTCGCAGGAACCTTCAATACAAGCGCCGGCGCACGTCACGTCACACGAACCGCAGCTACTCGGCGCCGTCAGATCCGTTTCACATCCATCCGACATGTCCCCATTGCAATCCATGTGTCCGTCAAGGCAGCTGTACTCGCATTGGCCCATCGTACACTGGGCCGTTGCGTTGTCTGCAGTGCACACGTCGTCACAAGCCCCGCAGTGCAATACGGTTCCGAGCACGCTCTCGCAGCCGTTGTCCGCCAACGCATCGCAATTGGCAAATCCCGATTCACACTCAAAAATGCACTGCCCATCGGTGCACTGGGAAATCCCATTGTCCGCCTGGCACACGTTTGTGCAACTGCCGCAGTTCTCCACCAAGCTCAAATCGGCCTCACACCCGTTGTCCTCCAACCCGTCGCAGTCCGCAAAGCCCGGTTCACACACCATGCGCTCCTGTCCATCACATTCGGCAACGGAAGCATCACACTCAAGAACCGTGTCCATGGAGACAGTGTCGGGAGGCGGAATGTCGGGTTCGCTCGTGTCGGGTATTGGGACATCCGTCACGGCCACATCCGCGATGCTCACATCCGGCGTACTCGGGTTGTCGGACGACGTGTCTACACAACCCATCAGGAGCATCAAAAAGACACACACGAACAAAGACAATATTCGAGGTGCAGCCATGGCCCTCAGAATAGTTGGAATCGACGCCAATAGCCAGCAACCACGATGAGCTCGAGGGCGTGGAATAATCGAAGTCAAAGGCATGGGTTCCATGCGTACATTCTTTGCTGCGGTTCCCAACGTGTAACCCGGGCGCAACAGCTCAATCCAGCAAGTCGTAGTTCTGCAACCGAAGTCGACTGGGCATTCGACTGCCCAAACGAATCAGGTCCCGTTGCCGTTGCGTCATATGCTTCTTGCGTCGGATCCCATCCGACGTATCGGTGCTGATGTAACTCATAAGGTTGGCTTCCGTACTGTCCGCAAACAGCAACGTGCCCAGCAATATGGCGTCTTGACCGTACAACACATGCAGCGGATCCTCCCCGTCGTCGCCGTATTTGCAACGCAACGTCGTTTGGTCAGAGCCCGTATACGATTTGCCGCAATTGTTGCCGGTAAAGCTGCCCGGCTCGGATTCGCGCACAAAGTTCTTCATCAACGGTGGGGTGCCCGCTCGGACCAACGCCACAAATTCCGCGTCCGATGCCACGGGCTGGAACCCCTCCAGGTAGGTCAGCTCCGTCCACCCCAGCACCCGACGCGCAAGAAACTGCGCTTGCTCGAACGCCGACACATCCGCCTCCGATTGATCGAACGCCACATAGGTGTCGTGAAACGTGCCGCTGTAATCCGGCCCAGCCACGGCTTTCAGCGCGTCCCAATCCGTTTCATCAAACCCGCCCAGCGAGCCCGATTGCCAGGATTGTGTCGCGCCTGGTTTTCGCTTCCAGAACCCGTGGGTGTGGGGCAAGCCGAAATAATGCCCCGTTTCGTGGGGCAATGCGGACAAGGGAGTGACTGAAGCCAGGTAAATCAATCCCGCCGTGGGATCGGTGTACCCTTCCCTCGGAAAATGGCCCCAGCTTTTCTCCCCCTGGGCTTGCCGGACCACCACCGTGATCAAGCGATTGTTCAAACGTGCCACACGGCCATGTAAATCGGCGGCTCTCCATTGGCTGTCCAAGGTCAGTTCCGTGGGCTGGAGACCAACGCCCTTTTCGCCGTTTTTCGAAACGCCCGCCGACGTCACGCCCAGAGCGGTCAACCGCGCCAGCATCAAATCCAATACGGTCTGGGGATCTGTCTCGTCCGTCGCCAGGTATTGACGCATGTCCCCGATCAAATCTGTGACCGAATGCATCGTCTCACCCGTGGCTCCTTCAACCGCCACCGGGTGTACGATACGTACCCGGGAATGAATGAAGAAGCTCATGTTGTTGTCCTCAAAGACCGCGTTCAAGTCGGTCATCTGAGTCTCGGGATAGGTGGCCACGGTCTCTTCGTCGTGTCCCAAAAACACCCAATGCAAACCGTAGCGTTGGGTAGGAGCCGGCGCCGAATATTTCGTGGTGCAATGCGCACGATCCGCCGGGTCCAACGTACCACTCGAGTGTGCCTGCCGACACGAAACCCAGGTCCAATGTTCACCGGAAGATTCGGATTCAGGCGACGTGCTGCACGCCAACACACCCAACAACAGAAACAGTCCCTTTTGCACAACACAGCCCTTTCGCCATTTCACTCATTGTATGAGTCAAATGCGGGTCATCCAAGAGAATGTTCGCTTGGGACCCAACGAGAAAACGTTCGCCGTGGGCTGTTGTGCAGCAGTAGCGTCCGACAGAAAGGTTAGGCGAACGAACTTTTGAACAGCGCTTCAATGGCGTCGCGTCCACCGTCATCCAATCGCCGCGTACCCGTTCCCGTGAACTGTTTTTCTGTAATGCGCGGGGGCGTCTCGCACGAAACGAAAGCGGTCTCGGCCCACTCCATCCATTGGCCCTTTTCCTGGTCAAAGACATAGAGCGGTTTGTTGCACAACTTGGCGAACTCAGCGCCCCAACCGGTGCCCCCTTTGACCGTCTGGTCCTCATTGATCCAGCCCACCACAAACACTTGCTGGCCGTTGTTAATTTGGTGCCAGATGCTGCGGAGAACGTTGCGAAAAAGAGGGGTGTCTTTGTACGCTCGGTCCATCAACTTGCCCAGGTAGGCCAGACTCACGTCGCCTTTCATCAGTTCGCGTCGCGTAAGGACCTTTAGCCCTCGTGTTCGGCAATCCGAGTGTCCTTCGAAGGTGAAGTTCACTTCGCCCAGACTGTATTTCTCCGCACATTCCCCAAAACAGGACTCTGCGCCCGATGCAGAACCGCTGTACAGTGTGAA
>CAUZBV010000026.1:0-15272 GCA_963578115.1 Myxococcales bacterium | reverse complement strand
GATGGCAAAAGCTGCGGCGACGAATGCGACATTCCCAATGCGGACTGCCAAGCGTCGTTCTGCAATGCCGATGGGCAGTGCGTCTGCACGGTCGAAAACCTGGGTTGCACAGAACCGGACTGCTTGTCCAACGACGACTGCGACGACAACCAATATTGCAATGGCGCCGGAGCCTGCGCCGACGACGGCAGCTGCAACGAAGTGGCCGACTGCAAGGCGGCTGGCAACGACTACGACGGCATCCTGTGCGAGGGGACGCTGGTGTGTAGCGACAACCAATGCGGTGTGGACTGTACAACAGGCTGCTCGTCCAACGACGACTGCGACGACAATGACGCGTGCACCGAAGACACATGCGATCCGGCCATCGGTTGCCTGCACACGCCCATTCCCGACTGCGGTGGGTGCAGCGAAAACATCGACTGCGACGACGGCGATCCGTGTACCGAAGACACCTGCGAACCGCCCGACTTTTGCGTGCACAAGCCCATTCCCGACTGTGGCAACGAGCCGCCCGACTTTTTTGAACAGCCGTGTGAAAGCGACGCGGATTGCAACGATCCAGGGGACGATTCTGGGGGCTTGTGCCTCGAAACCGCCGCCGGGGAAAAACTGTGTACGGTCTTCTGTGTGGACTTTTGCCCCGAAGGATACAGCTGCAAGGCCGTAGAACTCGCCAACGGTGGCGATATAGCCTTTGTGTGTGTGCCCGATGGAGACGATGAGTGCGCGGAGGTCAATTGCGACGACAACGATCCCTGCACCACCGACACGTGCAACCTGGACATCGGGTGTATCCACACGCCCGTTCCCAACTGTGCCACCGCCGACAACGACAAAGACGGTGTCACCATAGCCGAGGGCGACTGCGACGACGACGACGCCAGCACCTACCCCGGCGCGGTAGAGAAGTGCGACTCGGTGGACAATGATTGCGACGACGCTATTGACGAAAACTTCCCCACCCTTGGCCAAGCTTGTGACGGCCCGGACGGCGATGAATGTACAGACGGCACCATCCAATGTGGCGCCGACGGTACCACCAATTGTTCCGAGGTTGGCGGGCCCGGCACCATCGAGATCTGCGACGGGCTGGACAACGACTGTGATGGGGTTATTGACGAAAACTTCCCCACCCTTGGCCAAGCCTGTGACGGCCCGGACGACGATTTATGCAAAGGCGGCACCATCCAATGCGTCGCCGACGGTACCACCACTTGTTCCGAGGTTAGCGGGCCCGGCACCATCGAGATCTGCGACGGGCTGGACAATGACTGCGACGGCGTCATCGATGAAGGATGTACCGCGCTATCGTGCGCCGGGGACGGCGACTGCGCGGCAGACCAATTCTGCAATTTCTTCAGCGGTGATTGTGGTGCGTTCACGACGACGGGAACGTGCACAGCGAAACCCAGTTGTCCGGATCCGGGGGGCGTGGGTGCTTGCGGCTGCGATGGCCAGTCGTATGTCAGTACCTGCTCCGCCAACGCGGCCGGCACGGATTTTCTCAAGTACGGAGGCTGCAGCGTGGGCAGTGAAACCACCTATCGATGCGGAAATCAGTCTTGCGACCCGACCACCTCGTACTGCGAAATCTCCATCAACGACGTGCCGGGACCCCAGTACTTCGCCAGCTGTGAGGCCCTCCCAGCCGGGTGTGCGGCGGGCCAGCCGGCCACGTGCGATTGCCTCGATGTGGCTGCCTATGCGTGGTGCACCGACGCCACTCAATACTCGGTGGTGATCATTCCAGGAGGGTAGGAGACCAAACCTGCGGCCTATCTAGCCGCCATTTCTCACCCATGTTGCTCTTCCGGCGCCACCGTGTGGTGCCGGGTTGCATCCTGCGCGAAACGCAGGTCATGAAGAGCCGCAAAACACTTTATGTAGACTCGTTGCCGTCCTGAGGCGGCCGGGAGGGTGCCATGGGTGAGAAATGGCGGCGACACCTGAACACACAGCACGCTTGTTTCAGAGCCGACAGCCTGACCGTCGGACGCGGCCGGCCAGCAGACCCATCAGCGCCAACACCATGAGCAGCGCGCTGCCGGTGGAAGCGCTGGTCGCGATGGCACAGCCGGCCTCCCCATCATCGGTTTCAGCCAGGGGATCCGGGTCGATGACGGGATCCGGGTCGATGACGGGATCGGGATCGGGCGTCGCCGTGCAGCTGGCCATTTCCTCATCGGTCGGGGCCACGGGCGCGCTGTCGTCGAGATACTGAATACCGCTCCAGTCAAACAGGGCATACACCTCACCCGCCTCACTGGCCTCATGGAGCCACAACTTGGACTCTTCGCCCACCCAGTGCGGGGGCTCACGCCAAGAGCAACCGGCGATCGGGACCTCCATCAGATCCACAAAGAAGTCGATGTGGAACGTGTCGGGTGCGTCGCCATAGTGCGACGCCAAGACTTGATGAGTGGATCGGAACTTGGCCTGCTTGAGCTCGCCCGGCACCTCCAGCACGCCCACACATTCCACCGACACGACTTCGGCGTCCACGATGATGTCCGCCAACGCGTCCAACTCTTCCTCGCTCTTGGGGGCCGGCATCGCCCACGCCCAGCTCGCCACACCGAACACGGCCACACCCAACACCATGGAAAGAAATCGTCTCATCGCTCACCTCGTTTGCTCAAAACCTCGTTCTGTGATCAGAGCATACCGGAAAGAAGGGGGCCTTCGCATGGGTGTCGAACATTTTTTTTGATTTTGTCCGATCGAATCGGCCGGTACGAACAACTGAATCTATGGTGGGTCGCTCACGGGCGCCGAATCGTAGGTATTGCACCCATGATCGCCGCGAAAGCTCCCCGCCTGCAGCGGAGCCCGTGAGCAACCTCATCACTTCCTCTCCAATTGACATCCTTCCCCAAACGACCAAACTAGCGGCCATGAAAATCATTCGAAGCATGTGCTGTCTCCTGATTGTTGTCGTGGTTGTGGCCTGTTCGAAATCCACGCCACCATCCGTCGATCCGGCGAATCCACTGAACCGGCTGGTGGGGACCTGGTCCGTATCCACCACCATTCACCGGCCCGACAAAGACGACATCATCTCGACGGGCGAAGACCAATGCGAGTGGCTCGGTAGCTCCGCAACCCTGGCCTGCACCTATCGGACCGACAACAGAAAATTCACCGGATTCGCTGTTCGCTCCTGGGCCCCAGAGACGGGTGTCGTCTCGGGCTACTGGATGACGTCGGACAACACATACGGACCGCTGCAATCGACCGGACACTTCGACCCGTCGACGAACACACTGGATGAAGTGGAGGTAGGGCTCGACCCCAATGGCAAACCCATGAAGCTTCGAATGGTGCGAACCTATTCCTCGGCGGTTGAGGGGCTCGTGAAATACACGATGGTCCACAAGGATGGCACCGAAATGCCGGCCTTCACATCCACTCTTAAACGCAAGAGCGAATAAGCCGAGTCCATTACCTTTTCCATCCGCTCCCGCGCGAAAATAACGCACAGGGAGATTGACTGGGCTTCCTCCCTATTTCTCGGGGTGTGGACAATTCGTGGACATAATTTACACCGCCCTTGTCGGGTGCTACTTTCCATCGAACCGAATCACAACTGTGCTTGCTTAAAGGCATCCTTGGAGAGCAAACAATGAACGATTTTCGAACACTATTGCGCGGCTGCTTTGTCGCGTTGACCGCGTGCAGCCTCTTGCTGATGGGCTGTGGCGATGATAACGGCGACGACCCCGGGCCCGTTGAACCGACGGCGTTGGCGGACCTGGATGAGACCGGGATTCAGGCGCTTTGCGACGAGTCGACAGCGCGCCTGGATGCGATCAACACACCGACAGAGACTTGTACTGTCGTGGGGGTTGTCGTGGGCCTTGTCACTGCGGCGGCACCGGTTCCGGAGGGCGCAGAGGCGCCAACCACCGAGGAGATAGTCGCTGGGTGTCAGGATGCGGTGACCGATTGTGACACCGAAGCGCCGGCGTCTTTCACCGAGGCAGGCATTCCCTGCAACCTCCAAGCAGAGAAGGGCTTGGACGGCTGTACAGCAACCGACGTGGAATACAGTGCCTGCACAGAGACCGGCGGCGATACGCTGGAAGCGGCCTGGAGCGATGTGAAGGGTGTGACGTGTGATGATCTGAACGACATGGAATCGCTCGCGGCGACCCTCGGACCCTATGTGGAACCGGACAATACGCCGGAGTGTCAGGTGCTCGCGGACAAGTGCCCGGGGCTTTTCGGTACAACGGTCACCGGACCGCCGCCGGAGGACACGCCGCCGCCGGACCGGACATAGCGCAACGATGCGGGCCGGGTTCGCTCGGCCCGTCTCCGTTCACCTCTCCACGCTCAAGCGGGCGTCTGCAGAAGCCGAGTCCACACCGCTTCTATCCGTTCACACACCACACTCCACCGAAAATGCGCGAGCGCCTCGGGCATGGTTTGGGTCGGATCGCCCAGCGCGGGTTGCGCCAGGGCGCGGTCGATGGATGTGGTCAGCGCATCCACAAAGGCGGGAATGTCGTCGGCTTCCGGCTCGTCCACCGTGCGCAAGCGGGGCATGGGCACCAAGGTCAACGCGTCGCCCAGATGCGGGGCGATCTCTCGGCGCACACCCTCCAAATCCGTGCACACCAGCCGGCACCCACAGGCCAAGGCCTCCACCAGCACCAAGGGCAACCCCTCATAAAAGGAGGGCAAGACAAACACCGCGCTTTGGCGCATCAGGCCCGCCAACGCGCTCTGATCCAATTGACCGTGCATGATCACCGTGGGCGCCATGGCCGTCATACGGTCCCGCAAGGCGTTGGCTTCCGGGCTGTCGCCACCCCCCGCCACATGCAGGCGCAGTCCCGCGTGCTCGTCTTTGAGCTGCTCCACAGCGTCCAAGAGCTCGGGCAACCCCTTGGCGTGGCTGTATTTGCCCGCGTACACGAGCGTCGGTCCCGACTCCGGCGAACGACCCCGTGTGTGAAAGAGATCTTCTCGATAACCGGCCCCCACCTCGTGGATCTTCTGGGAAGAAACGTCGAGCATTTTCGCCGCCTCCTGCGCGTGGCCGTGGTGCAGCACGACAAATGCGTCGTTGCGTGCGCAACCGGCCTGCACGTCGTCGGCCAACGCCGGACAGAGTCGCATCTGGCGAAGACCCGTGGCATGGCAATGACTCACCACGGGGACACCCGATGCACAGTCTTTGACCAGGGATCCCACAATCCACAGGTGATGGCAGTGGATGAGATCCGGTTGAAACGCCTGCACCACCGACCGAATGTGGTTCTTCCACGCTCGTTGATAGGTCGCGAGCATGGCCGGATCCATGGTGGAGAACACCGTGCTCTTGTAGGGCATCACATCGCTCATGCCCGGGACGGGAAAAGGCAGCGCGTCGGTTTCAAAGCGAAGCGGGACAATGTGGTCAGCCGGCAAATCCCCAACCGAAGGGATGGGGTCCGAGGAAGGCACCCCGATCACCGCACGCTGCGACCAACCCTGGGCCGTGGCGTGGCGTACGAGCACCTCCAAAGTCACACCGCTGCCCGTCAGCGAGGGACGTTGGGACAGAACATGGAGAATACGACGGGCCATGGTGGGGTTCGCTCGGGCCTATGGCACCTTCATGGCGCGGTGAACAAGCGCTCGTTCAGGACCCGTGACATCGATCCAGAACACATCGGTCCACGCGTCGGACACCGTACTGGACGCCATGATCCGTCCGGTTGCGCTGGCTGAATCCTTCATGAAATGGGGACCAAAGGCGTCGGCGAAACTGTCGAAGGAAAAGGCGGTGCCTACCGTCTTTTGCGAGTCGTCCAACATGTCTCCTGTGAAATATTCCCACGTGACGATCCCCTCGGCGGCATTGTTGACGGCCACGCGCGGGAAAAGGCCGTAGCCCAAGTTTAGCTGCTTCTTGAAGGTCTCCCCTTGGTCGACGGATCGAACCAGATAGGCCTTCTTTTGATGCTGGTAAGCAATGAAGACTTCGCCATTGGCGGCGATGGCCACGCTCGGATCCCCACCGGCGCTGGCCTTGGCGCCCGCTTGGTAGACAGCGATGGCGTCATCCGGTCCCCACACCTGTCCGCCCGCCAACGAAACGGTGCGGAAGATCTGCTTATACGCCGCGCGGTCGTCCTCCCAGACGACCAACACCAATTCACCCCGCCCCCCCACGGAGACATCGCGGGAGGTGGCGGGGCCCGTGTCGACCGCCACCGGGGCGCTCCAACCCGTGGCATCCCACGGTCCGCCCTGCCAGGTCGAGACCACCGCGTCGCCCGTGCCGGGATCGTGCCACGCCACCACCCCACCCGGGGTGCCGTCCGGAAACGAATAGCCATAGAGGCTGAGTGTTTCGACGCCCGCATCCGCTGCCGAAAGCTGCAGGGGTGCGGACCACGTGACGCCCGCATCGAGCGACTGAAGGATCACGGCTGTGAGCGGATTGGCCGCTGATTTTTCCATGTACGCTGCAACCAAGGTTGTGCCGTTGGTATCCACCAGGGTGGGTTTCACGGCCGCACCGCCCATGAGCGAAGGCAGGCTCTGAATCGTCCAGTTGGCGCTCAGCGCCCCTTTGGTGCCGTGCTGGACGATCCCACCCAGGGCCCACACCGCGTGCAAGTCTCCAGCGCCGTCCCGAGTCGCCATGGGCGTGTTGTTGAACGCCACCTGCAGTTCGTCGCCCGATACAATCTCTTCCGAAAAGCCCCAATCGAGGGGCGTCAACTCGGCTTGCAGATTGAACATCCAGTCCGTCTCGTTGGGTGGATACACCTCAAAGGGCGGTGCCAACGTGATCCCCACCAGATAGTTGCCGGGCGACGCCACTCCTTTGAGATCTTGGGAGCTCTTGCCACATTGTAGCCCCACGTCGCAGTTCAGCTGCAGATCCAAGAAGTACTGATTGACCGGCCAGGGCGGAGGATCGGTCTGCATACTGACCGTCAAGAACCCATAATCCGTGAGATTTATCTGATAAAAATACTCCAACGCGTTGGGCGGTTTGCTCGTCGCGCACACGGAATAGATGGGGGGCCAGGGGACTATGTGCAGCACGCTCCCCGGTTGGCCGATGGAGACCACCGGATCGCTCAGGGACAAATCGAAGGGTGTGGGTTGACCGCACGTGCCTTCCCCGGTGGGTGGGGGCGGCGGTGGGGGCGGTTCCGTGTCGGGCAGCGTGTCGGGGAAGGTGCCCACATCCTCGACAATGGTCGCCTCTTGCTTGAACACGAGCGTCACGATGGCGTCGTTGGGACAGCCCGCACCGCCACAGGCGTTGGGGCCCTGATTGCCACCGGATCCCGGCGCATGAATACCAATCCCGAGCATACCGATGGTGATGCTCTTCTTGCCTTGGAACAAGTCGGCGCAGGGGAGTTCTTGAAAGTCGAAGGGGGCCGATGGCGGGAAAAACACCGAGTCCTTGTCGATGTTGACCGGCTGTGGCCAGGCAATTCGATAGGTGTCATCCAAAATGTTGTTGGGTTTTTGGGGCAGACCCGAGACGTTTCCACACTGTTTTAGCTGGCTGTCGGTTTCCACCATGAAGGTCATGAACGCCATGGGGAAATTGTCCAAGTCGCCCCGGATCTTGATTTGGGCCTCCACCGTCACAAACGAATCCGGCAAATCGATGATTGTGGTCTGGAACACCGGGGCGCCGTCTGGACCGAGCTCCACGTTCGGAAAATAATGTTCAATGATGACGTCCGCGTTGGGCGGGGTCGCATCGATGACATCGATCACGTCGGGATCGGGCGGTACATCGGGGTCGGTGGGGACATCCGGGATGTCTACGATCTGGGTTTCTTCCACGATGTCCGTGTCGGAAGGCTCCGTCTCCGAAGGCTCTGTCTCGGGAGGCTCTGTCTCGGAAGGCTCCGTCTCGGGAACCACCGTCTCAGACACCTCCGTCTCCTCAACCGCCGTCTCGGGCAAATCGATGAGTTGGATCTCACCGTCCATGGCGCCTGGAGGATCGGGCGTGTCGCCGCACGCCATTCCAACGAAGAATATGGCTGTGCTCAAACCGAGGGTCATCCAACGCTGACAATGGGGTACTGGCTTCTTCACAATGCCCTAGTGTACTGGGATGCGCCCGCAGTGACCAGTCAGTTCGACGGGATCTCGTCCACGGCCCACGTGCTCAACTCTTTCATGACCGACGTCGGCCCTTTCACCTCGTAAATTAAAAACACCATATTGGGATCCAATAAATCGAGGTGCGGCATAGACACAACCTTCAGGAACTCCTGAAGGGTCAAGTCCGTGTCCGCGAGCACCGGGATCTTTTCGTGTGGAAAGGTCTCATCCCACAGCGCCACCTCTTCCTCACCCACCGGAACATTGCCTTTGGTGTAGAGCACGGTGATCCAGATCAGCTGGCCGGAATCGATCAGATCCTTGACCGGCTTGTACTTGGCTTGCCACCAGGGATAGGTGTCGAGCCAGGTCGTATCACCGGTGGCAAAATAATGGGCCAACGCCTTGCACGGCTCACAAAACCAGGTGGCCACATCCAGGACGATGGGGATGCCTCCAGCGGCAAAATCGTAGAGATCCACCCAATCACCGTACTGATCCTTGGCCTTGTACTGGGGAATGACCGTGCCATCGGCGGGCTCACTGTCCCAACCTGGATCCACGATGGCGTCCTTGTTGGGGTTGTAGGGCCAGTAACCGATGTAGATCCGACTGTTCGGATCCAGCGGATCCTTCCCCTCGAACACCTCGTCGAAGTCCGAGTAGGTGTCGCCGTCCGTGTCCACGGCCTGTGGATTCGTCCCGATCTGCGCCTCTTCCTCGTTGGTCAATCCGTCGCCGTCGTCATCCGCCTTGGGATCGGCGGGCGGATCGCTGACATCGACCGCCGCATCCGTGCTGGGCGGCGAAAGGTCCGCCGGCTGAACGCTGTCCGGGTCCATATCGGAAACAACCGGGGTGTCGATGGTCTCGGTGCCATTGTCGACAATCGGCTGGGCACTGTCGACCGCGTCGTCGGTGGTCGTGTCCCCGGTGCACGCCGCAAAAACGAGCACGGCTACGCATCCCACAAACCACCGCGACCAAAGAGTCATGGGGGTATAGTAAGCGTAAGCCGTGTAAGTTACCAGCACCAATGCCTGAATCTCATTGCAGCGCTTCGCTACAGCGCGTACCCTTTAAAGCCGATGAGAACATCGCCCCTCACTCGACCCGACCGGTCGCCAACACACCTCACGTTCGCCCTCACTTGGGCGGTCCTGACCCTGGCTCTGGTGGGCATCGCCCACGCTGGAATCGTGGAACACAAGGGCCTCTTTGTGGGAAACAGTTACACCTCGGCCAATGGGTTGCACACCTTGTACAAAGACATCGCCTCGGCGGGGGTCCCGGGGTACGCGTCCGTCACCACCAACGCGGTCACCAAGGGCGGCTACAAACTCCAGCAACACGCCGCCGACGCAGGTTCCACCAGCAACAAGCTCGGTGAGCTCTTGGCCGCGGGCAATGCCTGGCATGCGGTTGTGTTGCAAGAACAAAGTCAGATCCCCGGCTTCATCAATGCGGACCCACTCCAATGGAATCAGAGCCTGAGCGGCGTCCAATCCCTGGACGCGCGCATCGCCGCCCTCGGTGCCCACACGGTGCTGATGATGACGTGGGGACGACGAAACGGTGACAGCAACTATGAAGGCCTCTTTCCCACGTACAAGGCCATGCAGGCGTTGCTCACCAAAGGCTACGAACAATACGCCATCCAATCGTCCACCGCCGAGCGCACCCTCTATGTGGCGCCGGTCGGACGCGCGTTCGAACGCATTTACGATCAAATTGTGGACCATGGTGAGGATCCTCAAGCGGCCGACAGCTTGTTTGCCCGGCTCTACACCAACGACGGATCGCACCCCAGCCAACTGGGAAGCACCCTCACCGGCATGGTGATCTACGCGACCATCACCGGTCGGGATCCCGCCTTGGCCGATTGGCCCACCTCGGGCGACGTGAGCACGGACGACCGAAACACCCTGCGCGACGCGACCCGCGCGGTGGTTTTGGATCCCCCCTTCGTCCCGATGGAGCTGCCTTCGGGCCCGACGAACGCCTACCCATGGTTGCTGCCCTGGAGCACAGCGGCGCCGCCCAGCACCATCGACGATGTGGAAATATCCAGCTCCCTGGAGCGCCCAACAGCGCTGATCGAGGCCCCGGAGTCGGCGATCACCGCCCTGGACATTGGCTTGGTGCATGGCCAAGAGAACGACCGGGGTTCCGGTCGGGTGGTCATCGCCAAAGGCGGCGGTCTCATCGTCAACGGCCCCACCACCGTGGGTGTCACCGGCCACGGTCTTTTCCAGCAGTTGGGGGGAGAATTCGTCACCGAGAGCCTGACCCTCGCCAAGACCGATGAAAGCACGGGACGATACGAGCTCATCGGCGGCGCGCTGGACATCCAAAGCCTCGCGGCGGGCACCGGAGACGGGGGCTTCCACATGACCGGCGGATCGCTCCGTGTAACCCAGGTGGACTTCTCGTGGACCCAACATGGTGGCACGTGGTGGATCAGCGATGACCGACCCAAGGTGCAGCAAATGGGCGACTACACGTTGGGATGGGGAGCCACCCTTCGCTTTGCGCTCGCGGTGCTCACGCCGACCGATTCGGCCCCCGCCCTGGACGTCCAAGGTGCCGTCGCCCTCGATGGCACCCTCGCGATCACCCTGAGTGAAGCCATCACCAAGGGACCGATCCACACCCGGGATCTCATTGTGGCCGACTCCATCGATCATCAGGGGGCCACCAACGAGCTGCCGGCGGGCATCGAAGCCATCGTAGACGACACAGACGACGGCCGGGTCGTGTTGCGCATCACCGTGGGCACCACCGAACCGCTGGCGGATCCCGGCCCGGACCCGGAACTGAACCCGGACCCGGAACTGAACCCGGACCCCGAACCGGACCCCGGGCTGAACCCGGACCCCGCACCCACCGCGGACGCCGGCAGCGGCGGCAGCTCCGGCGGCGGATGTCGAACGGCGCACGGGACCATGCCCTCGGTGCTTCCCTGGCTCGCCATACTCGCCATCGTGTGCCTGAATCGACGACGACGAAAGAGCTTCTTCTGTCCCCCCTGCTGAGAGCCCTCAAGCACGCAGCCTATAAATATTGTGCGGCCCCCTTGAATTTGGATTCCCGCTCCCTGCATAATGGATCCCATCATGAAACGAATTGGAATCGGCGGCGCGGCAGCGCTGATCTTATTGTGGACTGTTGTCGGCTGCGGCGAGCCGGCGGCACCACCGGGTCAACCACTCACGGATGATGGGGTTCCCGACGTCTCAGAGGACATCCCTGACATCATTCCTCCAGAGGAAGTGATTCCTCCACCCGATGTAGAAACGGAAGTCATCGATGTGGAGCCGGACGTAAAACCACCACCGGATGTGGAGCCGGACGTAAAACCACCCCCCGACTGTGAGGGCGAATTCAAAGAAGGTGGGTGCGCCTGCACCGACTCGGAGGAATGCGTGTCGGGCTATTGTCTCCTTTCGAGCCAAGGAAAGGTCTGTGCGGACTACTGCATCGAGAGTTGTCCCGAAGGCTGGGAGTGCCTACCCGTTGCGTTGCCGGGTGCGGGTGCCGATGTACAGTTTCTGTGCGTGGAACGCAGCGTGTATCTGTGTCAGCCCTGTGAATCCAACAACGACTGCGCCGCCCTGGGGTTTGAAGGACTGGACAAATGCGTGGACTATGGCGATGCGGGCAGTTTCTGCGGCATCGACTGCACCGAAAGCCAGTGTCCAGAAGGCTACCAATGCCAGGAGGACCAGTGCGTGGCCACGAGCGGCGAG
The DNA here is from genome assembly GCA_963578115.1 of Myxococcales bacterium. Taxonomy (GTDB): domain Bacteria; phylum Myxococcota_A; class UBA9042; genus CAUZBV01. Next base: position 3,444 of record CAUZBV010000026.1, on the reverse strand, counting down.
TGCTCGTGCCAACCGTTGCACATCCAACTGGAAGCCCAGACCAGCTGCCAGGTCACCAACGCCGTGGGCACCTGTCCCGGAAGTCGATTCTGTGCGGAAGACGGTTTGACCGCCTGCGATGCGACCGCGCCCCAAGCCGAAATCTGCGACGGGTTGGACAATGACTGCAATGGCGAAGTCGACGAATTGGCCGGCGGCGAATGCACCATCACCAATCAATACGGATCCTGCCCGGGGACCAGCACCTGTGTGGGTGCCGCCGAGATCTGTCAGGGAACGCCGCCGTCCAGCGACGTATGCGACGGGTTGGACAACGACTGTGACGGCGAAACCGACAAAGGCTACCCGGATCTGGACGAAGACGGCCTGGCCAACTGCGTGGATCCCGACGACGACAACGACAACTGGGAAGACGAGATGGACAATTGCCCCTTGGCGGCCAACACCGACCAGTTGGACACGGACTTGGATGGGCAAGGCGACGCTTGCGATCCCGACGACGACAACGACCTGTCCCCGGACAGCTTGGACTGCGAACCCAAACTCAAGAATGTCTATCCCAATGCCCCCGAAATCTGCGACGGGTTGGACAACAACTGCAACACGGCAGTGGATGAGAAGAGCTGCGAAGATAGCGACTACTGCACCGACGACATCTGTGATCCGGTGCAAGGGTGCTCGAACCCCTTCAACGACGCGCCGTGCAACGACAGCAACCCGTGCACCATCGACGACAAGTGCGTGCTGGGCCAATGCAACGGTGCCTTCTTGTCCTGCGACGACAACAACACGTGCACCGACGACAGCTGCGACCAGTTGGTGGGCTGCAAACACGTGCCCAACACCGTGCTCTGTACGGATGGGAACTTCTGCACCGTGGGTGACAGTTGCGCCGGCGGCGCCTGCCTCTCCGGTACCATGCTCGACTGCAACGACGGAAACCCCTGCACCCTCGACACCTGCGATCCCAACGGTGGTTGCGAGATCACGGCGAGCAGCGGACCCTGCGACGACAGCAACGCCTGCACAGCCCAAGACACCTGCGTGGCGGGCGGCTGTAGCGGATCGTTCATCACCTGCGACGACGGCAACCCCTGTACGCTGGACTCGTGCGACGCGGCCACCGGCTGCGTCACCGAGAACACGCCCGGCGGCGTCTGCAGCGACGGCAACGACTGCACCGAAGCCGACCAATGCGTGGACGGCTCGTGCCAAGGAACCGACATGGGCTGTGAATGCGCTGTGGACGCGGACTGCATAGCCAACGAAGACGACGATCTGTGCAACGGCACCCTGGTGTGTGACATGGATACCGTCCCCTCCACCTGCGAACTGGATCCGGAGACCATCGTCACCTGCACGCTGCCCGAGGGCGTCTCGCCCGCCTGTGCGTCCATCAGCTGCAACCCCGAAACGGGCGGCTGCGAGCTCACCATCTCCGACGATGGTACGGCTTGCACCGACAACAACGCCTGCACCGGCGCCACTGGCGACACCTGCCAAGTAGGCATTTGCAAAGGCGACGTGGTGGTGTGTGACGACGACAACCTGTGCACGAACGACTCCTGTGATTCGGCCACCGGCTGCGTCCAGACCCCCGTCGCCGGATTCAAGGAATGCGATGACGACGATCCCTGTACCCCCTGGGACGGCTGTGAAGGCGGCTTCTGCAAGGGCCAAGGAGCCGTGGATTGCGACGACGACAACGTGTGCACCACCGACAGCTGCAAGGCCGGTGAAGGCTGCGTGCACTCGTCCGCAGCGGGCGCCACATGCAACGACGGCAACGCCTGCACCACCGACGGTACGTGCAGCGCCCAAGGCCAATGCACGAACACGAGTATCGTGGATTGCGATGACAACAACGCCTGCACCACAGACAGTTGTGACGCCGTCACGGGTTGCCAACACGCGGCGCTCTCCGACACGGCCTGTGACGACGGCGACGCGTGCACAGCCACCGACCTCTGCGCGGCGGGCAATTGCGTGGGCAGCGGCCAACCCAACTGCGACGATCAAAATTCATGCACCACCGATTCGTGCAACAGCCAAGGCGGCTGCGCCAACACGCCCACCGTGGGCAGCGCGTGCGACGACGGCAACGCATGCACAACCGCCGGGACCTGCAACGCCAGCGGTCAGTGTGCCAACACCCAGACCGTCGGCTGCAACGACCAGAATGTGTGCACCACCGACAGCTGCGATGTGAACACCGGATGCGTAAACGATAAACTCACGGGGACAGCGTGCGATGACGGCAACGCCTGCACAGCGACCGACGCGTGCGCCACAGGCACGTGTACGGGCACCGGACTGGTCGAATGCAACGATGACAACACCTGCACGGTCGATTCCTGCAACGAGCAATCGGGGTGCATCAACACGGTCCAGGTGGCGGCTGATTGCAACGACAACAACGCGTGCACGGCCACCAGCGCCTGCAACGCCGGCGGCTTCTGCGTGGGCAGTGACCCCGTAGTGTGCACCGACAACGACGTCTGCAACGGCGTCGAAACCTGCGATCCGGCCCAAGGATGCGTGAACGGCACCGCGCTGGATTGCGAAGACGGCCAGAGCTGCACCGTGGACCAATGCGATGCCCTCGCCGGCTGTTCGTCCACCCCGGACGACGTGCTCTGCGACGACGACGTGGAGTGCACGATCGACACCTGCGACGCGGCCACGGGTTGTCAGTTCACCGCCAGCGACAGCCTGTGTGACGACACCTTGTTCTGCAACGGCACCGAAACCTGCGACGCCGACCTGGGTTGTCAGGACGGCACCGCACCGACCACCGACGACACCGTGGCCTGCACCGTGGACGCGTGCGATGACGACACGGACCAAGTGACCCACACGCCGGACCACAGCGTGTGCAGCGACGGCGACGCCTGCACCCTCGATGTGTGCGACGCCGCTGGATGCAGCAATCCTGCCGCTGACCCGGGCGCCCCCTGCGACGACGGCGATGGGTGCACCGTCAATGAGAGTTGTTTGGATGGAACCTGCCTGGGCGGACAAGCCTGCAGCGAGGTGGGCAAGCTCTGCTCCAACGGCGAGTGCGTGGGCGGGGGCACCGCGACGGTGACCTGCGTGTCCACCCACACAACCGTCAGCGACGCCAACGGCTCCCTGGAACTCTTGGTCTCTCCCACCACGGCAGGAAGCGACCTCTTTGTGGATCTCTTTGAAGTGTTCTTCAGCGCGCTGCTCGACGACGTGAGCGGAGGAAACTAATCATGAAAAACACACTCACAGCACTACTGATGACAACGTGGCTCTTGGCGGGAACGGCCTTGGCCGAAGACCGACACATGGTGGTGGAAGGCCTGCTCAAAGACGACGGCGGCGCCGTGTTGGAGGGCGACTTCCAAGTCACCATTTCCTTGTATGCGGCCCAAGGCAGCGTGGACGCCGTGTGGACCGAGACCCTGGACGCCCTGG
>CAUZBV010000025.1:0-15309 GCA_963578115.1 Myxococcales bacterium | reverse complement strand
GCGCCTGCAATTCAGTCGCCCCCATTGGGGCCAACTGAATGTGGTGGGTAAAGGCGTCTTCAATGGGCACCAGCGTGTTGATGGCCTTCAGCGTGTTCGTGTGGGTGCACACAACCCAAAGCACGCGATGAGCGGTCTCCCCGATGATACGGCGCAAAGCACTGAGGGCCCCTACGCCACCCCGGTGACGAATGTGCAAGCGACCCAAGGGCTCTAAGAAGAACAAGATGGGGTGAGGCCAATTGCTCAAGTGCTCGATGAGCCGAGCGACGGAGCCCACTCGTCGCAGCCCGAGTGCTGTGGAGATCTCTCGAACCAACGCCCGACTGGTGGAGATGCGTCGTGAGAGACGAATACGCACCGTCTTGTCCAAGTGCTCGGTGGGCATTTGCCGCAGGAACTGTTCGACCAGAGAAGTACACCCGTCTCCGCGTTTGCCCGTGACGAGGATCGAGGTGCTTCCGCCACTCTTCCACCGCTCGAAGGCGTGCCAGAGCGAGGTGCCTTCGGCTTGCCGGCCCGTGAAAAAGTCGCCCAGTCCCACGGGATCAAAGCCAAAGAGACGCAGATACGTTTGGGGAACGCCCAGGTCAGCGGCGTGCGCCAGCGTTGCATTGGACGCGGTGTCAAAGGGGAAGCGTTCGGCGACCACGATGGCGTCGCCGGGTTCTTCGACTCGCCATGGGGCCAACGCGCCCATGCGTTTGGTGAGCGAGGTTTTAAACCCGGTTGGCTCCTCTACGGGCGCTTCGGACGTCCGCGCGGCGGGTCGTTCGCGCCGTCGGTATTGCGCCAGGTAGAGCATGGCTTTGTCGGGCGGTTCTACCGTGAGAAGGGCCCGAAGTCGGTCGATGGATGCATCGCGTTCCTCTTCCATGCGAGAGACCAACTCTTCCCGACGTTCTTCCAAGACGGAGAGCACTTCGGCGCTGTGTTCCATCACTCGGTCGAGGCCATCCAATGAGAACTCGCGCGCCAATCCCTTGGGGTCTTTCGAGTCTTTGTTGGCCAGCTCCGTGGTGGCCGCCTCCAAGTGAAAGCGCAGGATCTGCGCTGCTTGCGTCAGCTCCGCCCGCGCCAACGAGACCAAGTCGTTGAGTTTCCCCTCCATTTCGACCAGGTTGAGCATGCAATGGTCCACGACAGCGGCTTTGGCGACCTCACGCACGCGCAATTCGGACGTGGCATATTCCGACGGTGCAGGTGCCAGCCCTTCCGGGGGGACGACCCGATCCGTCGAGGGCACAGTGAGTTGATCCGGCAAGTCGCCACACACCCGGCTAAGGGTTCCCCACAGCAGCCGCAGGAAGCCCGTGAGTTGCCCGCGGTCGCGGCGAATGTCCAAGTCGCGCTCCATGCTTTCGATATGGGAGAGCAGTTGGTCACGGATTTCTTCGATGGCTCGTATGGCGGTGGGTTCATCCGCCTCGTTCAGCGTATCGGTCATCCGACTGTGGGCCTCTTTCGCGAGGACGCCGATCCGTTGCAGAGGGAGTTGGATATATTGTTCAACAGTGGATCGAGTGCTGGTCAGACCTTGCTCAAAGGCGCCGACAATTCGAGGCTCCACAAGCTCGACTTCAATGCGAAGAATGAGGAACGACCCGAGCGCCGTGGTGAGCAAGGACCAATGCTCCATGTCACGGTCGAGCCCTTCGCGGGCGCTTCGGTTTTCTTGAAATCGTCGCGATGGGTTGTAACGGCGTTCGGGCAGGCTGGGGGTGCCTGCGAGCGCCGCATCTTTGTAGATGGTTTCCATGGCGTCGGAAAAAATCAGCATGGCACGGGCCAATACATCATCGCCGAGGCGCTGAAGGTTCTCGACGATGGTGTCTGAGGGGCGGAGATTGCCGTCCTCACCGGACAAGAGTCGCCCCGCATCTTCAATGGCCAAGATGGGCGCACGGAGGGTCATGTTGCTCAGCGGCACCAAGTGTTTGGGCAAGGGCATGGTCAGGTGGTAGCGAACCAAGCGGTCCAAACGAACAATGCGTCGTGGTTTCCGGCGCAGGCCGAGTTTCACGAGCAGTCGAAGCCACCACTTTTGAAGGCGCACGATGCGTCCATCGCTGGGCAGCGGGCTTCGTGAAGCCGGCGTCTCCGGTGTTGACGTGGGGCGCACCTTGGACGCGATGGCGTCCAGACCCTTCATGATGGCTGTGACACCAGCGCCCAACGTGTCCGTGGTCTTGTCTTGAGAGGTACTCGACATGGTCAGGCGAGCCCACTTGCGCAGAATGTCGGGGCGCTCCTGTTCACCGTCTTCCTCACAGGCGGCGGTGAGGGCTTGGACGTACGAGAAGGGACCGGAGGCGAGCGCTTCTGCTACGGTGTCGGCAAATTGGCCAATTTCATTTTGAAGCTCGCTCCGGAGTGCGGCAAGGGGCTGGGCTATCTCCGCCGGCAGCGTGTCCGGCACCACGGGCAGGTCGGGTCCCGTCTCGACGATCCGCTCGAATGGGGTGACTTCCGGAGTGTCCGCGTCTTGATCCTGGCGAAACCACCGATCGGGGGCTTCGCTGGAGCGGATAAGCACGGAGCGAACCAAGAAGGGACCGATGACCTCTGTGATCAAGATCGAGCCAAAGATCGCGTCACGAATGATGGGTCCCCAGATCGGGATGACCATGCCCACGAGAATGCTCATGCCCAGCGTGACACCGAGATGCGGCATGGATCCCAACCCGAGGAGTCGAAACGACTTGGGTGGGTCGTCCGAGAACCAGTGGGCCACGGGACCACTCAATCCCAGGGCGAGGCAACGGGCCATGGCCAGCGCAATGGCCAAGGGGAGGGCGCCTGCAGCCGCGACCATGGGATAGGACGCGCCGGCGGCCACGAAAAAGATGACGTAGACCGGCGTGGCCAGTGGTTCCAACGAGGTCATGACGGCCATCCCCATCTGAGGCGACGCGTTGCGCAGGGTTACGCCTGCGACCAAGAAGAGAATTATCGCGCCGTGTGGTCCCATCTTCAGACAAAGGACGGACACCGTGAAGATAATGGTCAGCGTCAGCAGGGGGGTCTCGTGCTTGGTGACCCGTCGGATGAGAAGCAAGAGCCCTCCACACGCAAAGCCGACCCCGATGGAGAGAAATACTTCAAATAAGACTTGAGACCACGCCACATTCCAGCCGCCGTCCAGCGACCACGCGAATGGGAGTAATAGGGCCAATAACATGGGCAAGAGCATTTCTCGCAACACCGAGGTGCTGACCAGAATGTGACCCAATGGGCCGCGCGAACCGCATTCGTCCCGGACGGCCACGGTGCTGACCGGTCCGGCCCCGAAGCTCAGCACGCTCAGCGTCAACCCCAGCGCGATCAAGGTCGCCGTGCTCGCGCTGTCCCCACCGGGCACAACGCCTGCGAAGGTGCCCAGAACCACCACGGCGATCGTGATCACCACCGTGAGCATGGCGAGCTGGCTTCCGACCAAAGTCAACGTGGGGCGCAGTTGGGATCGCAACATCTCGAAGCGCACCGCGGTCCCGGTCCGAAAGGCGATCAGGCTCAGTGCGGTGATGGTGAGCAGCGACACCGATTGCGTGCTGTCGTTGGCGGCGAGTACACCCAGGGTTTCCAGGTTGAGCACCTCCAGGGAGTGTCCCCCAAAGGCGAGCCCTGTAATGAGGTATGCGGAGATGCGGGGGATGCCGATGCGTTCAAAGAGGTCGCCCGCGACGGTGGCGGTCAGCAAGATCAACCCCAGTGAGATCAGACGAAGCGTGCCGTGTGCCGATGCATTGTCCGCCAGCGCGGGTGCCAACCACGGCATGGCAATGAGGACCCCAAACAACAAGACGACGACAGTGATTCGCGCGCGCACTTATCGCCTCCAGAAGGTTGGGGTGAGTAAGGCGGCCACGGTGACCACTTCCAAACGGCCCATGATCATGCACACGCTCAAGAGCCATTTGCCGGCTGCGGGCAAAAACGCGTAATTTTCCACCGATCCAACGCGAGCCAGGCCGGGACCGATGTTGCTCAACGTCGCAGCGACGGAGGTCGTCGCTGTGACAATGTCGATGCCCATGGCCGCGATGCAGAGCGACATCAAAAGAAAGATCGCCATGAACAGGGCGAAGCACGCAAAGATGGCTCGAACGGTCTCTTCGGGCACCACGGCCCGGCCGACACGAACGGCTTGGACCAATTGGGGGCGGAATGCACGAATCAATTCTCGGTTGCACGCTTTGACCATGACGATCATGCGATAGATCTTAATGCCGCCCGTCGTGCTTCCGGCGCAACCGCCTACGAACATGAGAATCACCAAGAGCAACTGAGAGGCTGGGGGGTAGACGTCGAAATTGTCCGTACCGAATCCGGTACCGGTGATGATGGAGACCGTTTGAAAGACGGCGTAGCGGAATGCTGTGAAGAGTCCGCCATGCTTGTTGATGATGCTGATGGTGACGAATAGGGTCGCCAGCACAGCGACGGCCAAATAGGTCCAAAGCTCTCGATTGGAGAAGGCGCGTCGCCAACGACCGCGGGAGATCAGGAAATAGAGGGAAAAATTGATGCCCGCCAAGACCATGAAGACCGTGGTCACCGCATCGATGCCCACGTTGTCGTATGCGCCGATGGATGCATTTTTGGTGGAAAAGCCACCGCTGGCCATGGTGGACATGGCGTGATTCACCGCGTCGAACAAATTCATCCCGCACAAGTACAAGGCCAAGGCGTTGACAGCGGTCAGTCCCACGTAAATACGCCACAAGATGGCTGAGGTCTCTTTGATGCGTGGTTTGAGGCCTTCGGTGATGGTGTTTCCCGAGCCTTCACTCTGAAAAAGAAATTTTCCACCGACTCCCAGCTGCGGAAAGATGGCGACGAAGAGGACAACAATACCCATGCCCCCCAACCAATGCATGAGGGAACGCCACATCAGGCACCCTTGGCTGGTGGCTTCTATGTCGGTCAGGATGGTGGATCCGGTGGTTGTGAATCCACTGACGGCTTCAAAATAGGCGTCCGTGAAGTTGGAGACCGTCCCATCCAACAAGAAAGGCAGGGCGCCAAAAGCGCCGGCCAATATCCAGCCACCCGTGACAAACAGAAACGCATCCCGTCGGTGAACGGTGTCGCTGTCCTCAGTGTGGATGCGTGACAAGATGAATCCGAACAAGCTCGTCACCAAGGCGCTAACCACAAACACCAACGCTGTCTCCCGTTCTCCATAGCCGAGGGAGACCCCGGCCGGCCCCAGCATGGCGAGGCCGATGAAGAGGACAAGGCGACCGAGCAGTCGGATGGCGATGCGTGGATTCACGGCGTTGGCTTACCGTCCCAACAAGGGGCGTTTAAACAGACGTTCAACGCTTTGCCGAACGTCCGTTTGAGTAAACAAGATCAATCGATCTCCCGGGTTCACCATCATGTCATCGGTGGGGTTCACGACCCGTCCCGATGAGAGAAGCGCGCACAATGTGGCTCCCCGGGGGATAGCGATGTCACCCACACTGCGTCCGGCGACCTTGGAGGACTCGGCCACTTGAAGCTCCAGCACGGCGCCTTTTCCGTCGAGGACGTCCACGGCATCGAGAAGCGCGCCTTCTTGCAAGCGTTTGGTGAGCTCCCGGCTGACCAAACGACGGGGACTCACGTTGATCTCCAAACCCAGTCGACGGCAGACGTGAACGTAGTCGGGCTTATGCACCAACGTGATGCACCGGGGTGCGCCCAAGTCTCGTGCCAGCAAACCCGCCATGAGATTGACCTCATCCAGTCCGCTCACCGCGCAGAATACATCGGCGCTGGCCGCGCCGCACTCTTCCAAGAGATGCACGTCGGTCCCGTCTCCATGAAGGACTTGTGCACGTTCCAACTGCTGACTCAGGACCTCACAGCGTTCCGCATCGCGCTCAATGATGACCACTTGTGATCCATGGGCAAGCAGCGCCTTCGCCAACGCCTGTCCAACACCGCCACCGCCCACGATATAGGTGCGTTGACTGTCCCGGTGTTGCGAAGGGGCGAACAAACGCTCCAACGCTTGAATGGATGCCGGCCTTCCGGCGGCAACCACCTCATCGCCCACTTGGATCATGTCGGCGCTGTGGGGCAACAACACGGTCTCACGACGTTGAATCGCCGCAATTTGCAGTCCGTCCGGTAGCGAGAGTTCGCCGATGGGTTTGTTGACACCGGGGCCATCCTCGTCCACCTGCAGCTGGACGACTTCCACAAATTGATGGGCGAGGCTGTTGACCGAGGTGGCCCCATGGGCGCGAACGAGACGACGGAGCTCGGATGCGACAATCAACTGGTCGTTCACCACCAAATCCAGTCCCATATACCCTGGATAGAGTCCTCGTTGATCGTCGAAGTAATGGCGCTCTCGGACCCGCGCGATGGTTCGACCCGCGCCCAACTCCTTGGCGCGCAATCCGGCGATCAGATTCACCGGGCCCATGCCGGTTAGTCCGGCGAAGAGGTCGGCCGATTCGACCTGAGCTTCTTTGAGCACAGCCGGTGCATCCGCTGGGCCGAGCAGGGTGAGCGCATCCAGAGACTCCTCAGCGCGTGCAATCGCACCCGGATCGTTGTCGATCACCGTGAGTTGATGACCGTCCGCAGCGAGTTGACTGGCGACATGCAATCCGATGTCTCCGAGTCCGGCGATGACGACGTTCATGTTGACCCCTCCACGGTGTCGGATTTGGGTGGTTCGGCGGGATAGTCGCCGACGTCGATGAGCGTGGTTTCGATGACCCACACACTGGGTAATTCATTGAGGAGGCCCACCAATAGAAGACAGGTGAGCACGGTTGAGCTGATGGCATCGTTGTAGACTTGCCAGGTGCTGACCGCCATGGCGATGACGATGCCGCCTTGTCCGAGAAGGCTGACTCCGATGCGTTCCGTGGGTCGATCCCGTTCGGAGCTGCATGCGATGCGGGCGCACACGCCACCGATCCAGCGACCACCGAGCCGCATGATGATGACGGTTGGAATGAGAACCCAGGTCACGAAGGGGGGCGGCCGCCACGCACAGGCCGCCACAAAGACCAGAATCGCCAGCAGTGGCTTCCACATGCCCACCGCCACGTCTTCAATGAGCGGTGACACAGGCGAGGAGTTGGCCACGGTGATGCCGCATACGAGGCAGACAAACAGGGGGGAGAGTGAGAGGGTGTAGGCGATGCCGGTGGCCACGAGGACCATGGCAAAGAGGGTGACGACCAGGGGGTTCTCTGCCCGCTCTGCGGTACCGAGAAACCAGGCGAAGAGCAGTCCAGTCAGGACACCCACGGCGATGGCCAGAGCGAGCCATTCCACGGCGACCAAGGGCCGGCTGGTACCGATGGAATCGGGCCCGACATGAAATACGGAGAGCACCACGCCAAGGGCAAGGATCGCGAGGACTTCGCTCAGGATGGCCACTTGGTGAACCAACGATGTGATTTGTCCGGACGCCCCGTGACGCTTGGCCAACTCTTCCACGATGGAAGGCGCGGCCAAGAGCGCGGCGGCCGTGAGGATGCCTGTGGCTGCGCCCACATTGCCGGCGTCAAAATTCCAATAGAGCAGGCCGTACACCGCACTTCCCACGAGAAGGGCGGTGACCATCGCGATGATTAACGTGATTCGAAAGGTGTCGTCGGGGCGATTACGGATGGTGTCAACCCGCAGGCGCAGTCCCACACGCAAACCCAAGGCACCGATGGCAAAGCTAATGACCGGACTTAATTCACGTAGCATGGATGCGGACACGAGATCCTGGGCAAAGGGGCCCGCCAACACACCGACTACAGCCGCTTCCAGTCCGGTAGCGTCCACACTCCGACGGGCCAGCCAACGCACGAGAAGCCAGGTCCCGATCAGGCCGACAATCAACAATAAGAACGGGCGAAGATCTACAGTCATCCACCTTCGCATGTAGCATGAACCCCCGCTCTAAGCGAGAAATCAGCCCTTGAAATTTGGTCATAAAATGCCACGCAGCACGGCATTGGTGCCGGTCGTCTGCATCGAATCATGGCGAAGCGTGGCCGCGGGGGTGCGGAAAGTGTGAACGGTACGCTGTGTTCACCGTAGGAGTCGCCCTGAGCGCGATGCTGTGTTACAGATTTGAGTTGTGTGGGTATTGGGACTCATCGTTCGTGTGTTTCGTATTGGCTTCTGGTCACTGACGGCCTTCTTGCATTATGTGCTGTGGTTGCCTTGGCTGGTTGTCGTTGGGCCCGGGGGAGAGGGAAGAGGGCTCGCGTGCAAACGACATGCGGCAAAAGTATTTCGAGTGTGTCTTCAAAACTTGGGGGCAACGTTCATTAAAGTCGGTCAAATCCTCTCCACGCGCCCGGACATTCTGCCCGCGTATGCCATTCGAGAACTTCGACTGCTCCAAGACCATGTCCCTCCGTGCTCAACCCGTGTAATTCGTCGCGTTCTTCAAGACGACTTGGGTACCGACATCGAGGCGGTTTTCACCGCGTTTGACAATACGCCAATCGCGTCTGCTTCGGTGGCACAAGTCCACAAGGCACAGCTCAAGGATGGGACCGTCGTGGCTGTGAAGATTCGCCGTCCCAATCTGGTGCGCCAGGCGGGGTTCGACGAGGCCATCATGGTTTTTGGTGCCCGCCTCTTTAAGGTGCTTCCCAGCGTCGATGTGTTGGCGCCCGTGGAGACCGTGCGCGAGTTTTGCTATGCCGTGCGCCAGCAGATGGATTTTCGAAACGAGGCCGACAACAATCGGGAATTTCAAGCCAACTTCGATGGCGATCCCGACATTCATTTCCCGACGTTGTATGAGCAGTATTGTAGCGAGGCCGTGCTGGTGATGCAGTTTGTGGAAGGCGTCAAAGACGACGCGATCGATGGGTTGGGGCTGGATCGGAAGCGATTGGCGGCCATCGGGGTTCGAGCGGTGCTCAACATGGTGTTCAGCCACGGCTTTGTGCACGCGGATCTGCATCCGGGAAACATCCTTTTTCAATCGGATCATCAGGTGTATATGATCGATTTGGGCATGGTGGGGCGCGCGGATGAACGCCGCCGAAATGGTTTGGCGGCTACGATTTTGGCGTTGGCCCGAAACGACGGGCGTACGGTTGCCCGCTTCTTGTACGAAGGATCACCCCGGCAGGATGTGCGCAACTATGCCGAGTACGAGGCCCAGGTCTGTGCATTGGTCGCGAAAACCCAAGGCAAATCGTTGGATGAGTTGGAGATGAGTGTCTTGATCGGGACCATCTTCGAGATTCTTCGAAAGAACCGACTGCGAGCCGACGCGTCGTTCACAACCATCAATATTGCAATGATTGTGATGGAAGGCTTGGGCAAATCGCTCGACCCCGATCTCGACATCTTTCAGGCCATTCAACCGCATTTGGTGGGTGTTCTGGCCAATGCCCCAGAGGCGTTTCGAACCGTCGTTACAGACGATATGCCACCGCCCCAACCCTAGTCCGATGGGTGGGCGTCGCTAGAATCTTCTTGCTGATTTCCGTACAAAACACAATGATCGTGGCCAAGTGGGTCGGGAGGAATTGTGCGAAACTCAATGATCATCGCAGCGTGTCTCATCCTGTTGTGGACGCCTTGTGCGTTCGCTTCGGGCCCCTGTGGCGAGGTGGCCATCGAAGGATATTGCGATGGTGCGACACGGGTGTATTGCAACGGAGCCGATGTGGTCACGGAGCCCTGTGCGTCTTGTTGTGGCTGGACAGGGCAAAAATACAACTGTCTGGAGGCGTGTCCGGCACTCGGCGAATGCTTTAATGAATGCAACGACACGGGCTTGTTTGGATGTTCCCTCGAGAACACCCACGAATGGACGTGTTCGGTGGGCGAAGGTGGGTGTACGGTTCGAACATTCGTGGCCTGTGAGGCCGACGAAATTTGCGACGAGTCCACCACGCACACGTGTGTCGTTCAAAGCAGTGTGGATGTGTGCGGTGTGATCCCAACCCACGGCATCTGTCACGGCACCGTGTTCAAGCAATGCGTGAACGGTCAGGTCGTTCAAACCAACTGCGAGCTGCTGGGACAACAATGCGGCCCGGCGGGATGCAGCGATTGCATTGATGTCTGCGAGGCGGGGAGCGCCAAGTGCGTGTCCGGAAACAAGGCCCAATCGTGTGTGGACTTGAACGGTTGCTTTCAATGGTCCGGTGCCAAGAACTGCGGTATCAAGGCGTGCGTGGAAGGCGACTGTGTTGAAGTTGTGCCCGATACGGGAAGTGACGACTTGGGCACAGGGGACGTCATCGAGCCCCCGCCGGCTCCGGAGCCCGCCCCCAAAGCCTCATCCGGTGGCTGTATCATGGGGTTGTCCGCCGGTGGCATAGTGGAAGCGTCGTTGATCTTGCTCGCCACGTTGTTGGGTCTCATCTTGTTTCGCAACATGACTGACGGACGTTCGTAAGCGGTCCAACACGCAGCCCTGGAACTGCAGTGGTAAGGGACTGAGTGGCCCGTTGGAGCCGTTCTTGTCATTCACCAAAGGTTCTTGCTAGAGTACAGGCCTCAACACAACCCATTCCGAGGTAGATTAATGACACGACGCGGTATTGTAAGCTTAGTGCTTTTTCTTGGTGTTGCCGCCGCTTCTTCGACGGCATTGTCCTGGGATAATCCGACGCAGGAAGCCGCGATCAACAAAGCGATTGAGCTCAACAAAGCGGGGGAATTCTCCACGGCACTGAAATGGATCGACCGTTCTTTTCAAGGCGACCTCCCACTGATGGCGCGGGTGTGCAAGGCCGAGAGTTTGGTCGGTTTGGGCCAAGTGTCCGAGGCTTTCTCGCTCATTGGAGAGATTCGAGGGGTCTTGGAGAAAGAAGAGCGGTTTGAGATCGCCGCCAAGGTCCTCTTTGAGTACAACAAGTCCACTCTCCGTCCTGAGGCGGAGGAGCAGCTCAATCGGGTCCTGTCACAGATCAAAGGCAAGCAAGTGCAGATCCGTGTGGATGGACATACCGACAATGTGGGAGGGGACACGTACAATTTGTCCCTGTCCCGTGAACGTGCAGAGGCCGTTCAAGTCTTTCTTGTGTCCGCGGGGGTAGACGCAGCCAAGATCATCACGAAGGGATGGGGTATGCGCCGGCCGGTTGTAGGAAACGACACGGACCAGGGGCGTCAGCAGAACCGACGAGTGGAGTTCATTGTGACCGGGCAACAACAAGTGGTGGCCCGAAAGCACCTCACAAGGATAGCCGCCAAGCTGCCCAAACAAGGCGTGTCGGTCACCACCATTCCAGCGGGTGCGCAAGTCTGGTTTGATAACGAGTTGGTCAAGGGGATGACGCCCTTCAACAAAGAACTGTCTTTGGGGCTCCACTCGGTCCGTCTCTTCCTCAGAGGGTACAAAGTCGTCAATACGTCCATTTTTGTAGAACCCGGGAAGGAAAACATCCTGACGCATCAATTTACCGGTGGCCCAGGCTCCCTCACGGTCACGGTGGATCAAGATGATCTGACGTTGGAGATTGACGGTAAGACCGTGGCGTTGACCAAGGGAGCCAATGACGTCGGCGCCGTCTCTGCCGGCCAGAAGACGGCCATTTTCTTCAACAAGGCTCGCAAGAGTGTTCACCAAGCCAATGTGAGCATTCGCGCCGCTGAGAGAGCCGATCTGACGTATTTACGATATGCCCAAATACTCTCCAAATATGGCGATGCTTCTCTTGAGGTGCTGTCCGAAGCCGATAAGGCCCCCAAGGGCGCTAGTTTGACCTTGGACACAGGGAAATACACCCTTGTCGCACGTCGTCCAGGCTACGTGCCGATCCAAGGATTACTCTCGGTTCAGGCGGGCCAACGCATCACCATTACCAACGACTTCGGCAAGATCCCAGAGCACACCGAACATCGCTTGTGGGCTCTCATCACGTCCAGTGTAGGCTTGGGCCTGGTTGCTGTGGCGGTCACCATGGAGCTTGTGGTTGATCAGTCCGCGGAATGGGTGGACACGACAAACTTTGCGGTAGGCGGACTTGGTGGAGCCCTCTTTGTGACCGGCGGCATTCTTTACGGCTACATCGATGCCGTTGAAGATCCGGATCCCGAGCCAGTCGATTTTTCGATTCTGCTGGGAATGAGCCCGATGCCCAACGGTGCTGCAATCACCGCGTTCGGACGCTTCTAGGACGGCGCTCTACATCGGGGGCTCGCTCCCGGGAAACGTCTTCCTGAGTGTCCAATGGGTGCACCGACGGTTGGCGTCTGTTTGATCGCTACTGAACGTGTTTCTTCGCCAAGAAGGGGCGAATCGTGCGCGCCAGCTTCTGCGGAGACTCGAGCTGTGGATAGTGTCCCACGCCCTTGATACGTTGGATAGAAACGTGGTTGTGCTGCCGGGCGATGCGAGACAGCGCATGCGCCTCTTGCGTCGACAACGCGTCGTGTTCCCCGCGCACGATAAGCACCTTGGCTCGTACTCGCCTCAATTGATCCGCCAGTTTCAACCCTCTCATCATGCGTGCCAATCGTTGGTCCGTGTAGGCTGTGATGGGAAACGCTTCGAGACGTGAGGCGAGCGTTTTCTTGCGCACATAGCCTAGGTTCAACACGGCGTTTCGATACAGGGTCCAGGCGGCGGGGTGAAACCAGCCATATTGTTCGTCCAATCTCCCCAATTGCTTGAGCGCGGTCTTGTTCAGTTTTTGGGCTGCGATGTGGTCCCGAGTACCACGAGAGCCCGTCAGAGTGGGTGTGATCAGGACCAAGGACCGCACTTGCTTCGGATGGGTGATGGCGTATTGAGCTGCCAGCAGTGCGCCAACTTCGTCTGCGATGATCACGACCTTTTGGGCCCGAACGTGTTTGCGAAGCGCGTCGATCACCGCCAACTCCGAGGCCAGCGTGAATCCACCGGCACGACTCTTGGAGGCGCCGCGACCGGGGGCATCGTACGTGACAACCCGATGCGAGGCCGCCAAATGGCGTAGTGTGGCGCCCCAGATAGCGCCGCCGCGACGGCTGGACAGGGCGATCACCGTAGGACCTTGGCCTGCGATACGATAGCTCATCTTTTTGCCATTCGCTTTGAACGTGCCCTTTCGAAATCCCTTGTGGGCGTTGGTCTGGGTTTCCTTCCAGAGGGAATACCAAGCCAGATAATCTCCTCTGGACCGCAACCTGCGATCCCGAGTGATGCGGCGCAATGCACGGAGGACAGCGGTGCGTTCTTTGCCACGCACCGTCGAGAGTTGATTGGCCAAGGGCTTGATGGCGTGAGGATCGCCCATGTTGGCAAAGGCGTGATACGCCATGGTCCGTACGTCGGGATCGTCATACTGAATCAACCGGCCCAGGAGCCTGACCAACCCTTTTGCCCCCAACTGAAAGAGGGTCTTGACGGCTTCGGACCGTACGTTCGATTCGGCGTCTTCTTCCACAATGCGTACCAACGCGGCGATGGTGCTGGACCGTCGGTCATGGGTCTTTCCGAGCGCCTGGATGGCGGCGACACGAATGTCACTGTCGTCGTGCAGGGTCGTCTCGATCAGCGCGTCCGTCGCTTCCGGACTGGAAAAATAAGACAAGGCTTCAATGATGACGAAGGGTTCTTTGAAACGCTTGTCCCTGAGCTGTTTGACCAAATGGCGGATAGCCGCTGGGTCACCGGAAGCGGTCAAGAGCTCTCGAGCGAGGATGCGAATCGCTTCGCGTTTGTGTCGAAGGAGCTCCGCGACCGTGGGACCGATCCCCTCTCCAATGCGCGCCATGGCCTCGGCCACGTAGGGTGTTCGAAGCTCGTCTCCGATTTTCAGCGCCAAGAGCAAGGTTCGCAGCGCGGGTTTTCCCAGGGCCACCAGACCGTTCACAGCGATCTCTTCTTCGCCCTTGTACCCCACAGCGTTGACGAACACGGGCACCAAATCCGAATCTTCATGCCGCGTCATGGCTTCCAAGATTGTCCGACGAACGTCCAGGTTCTCGACACTGACGTTCATGCGTTCGGTTTGCAGTTGGCGAATCAATCGATCCCGGTCTGTACGCTTCGGCATCTCCCGAAAGGCCAGCGCACACGCCGCGCGGATGTTTGGATCGGGGTCGTCTAACCACCGACGAGCCAAGGGCAAGAGCCCCGTAACCTTGCGATGGGCCAACTCCCGAATAATCCGCGAACGCGACGCCTTGTCTGCTTTTCGAGTGGTCTTCAGGAGCAGTGGGACGACCGCACGTTCTGCGGCTCGCTCCAAGAGCCAGTGGAGGGCAGAGCGGCGAACATGCTGTTGCGGATACGACACCAGCGCGGCGACCCATTGAATGCCGGCTCTCCCGTTCATTGCTGCAATGGAGAGCGAGAGGTCCACCAACGCAACCGGCGCCTTCTGCTTCAAACGGGCTCCGAGAGCGTGAAGAGAGGCGACCCCACCTCGCGCGAGGACATGGGTGGCGAAGTCTGCCCCTCCGGGCTGCACCAGCAAGTCAATGGCTTCGTCCAAGGTGTTCGTCTCGCCCATGGTCATCAACGCACCGAGCACACAGCTTCGTTCCTCGGCCGCGAGCTCCACATCCCGCCACTCGTTCAGGGCTCTCCGAGCTTTCGCCGAACCGGTGTTCGCCAGGGCCTCCATGGCTTCGCATCGGACGTGTACGCTGTAATGTCCACTCAGGTTGGCCAGGAGAATGACCGCTCTTTCGCCGAGTACGGCGCCGAGCGTATGAGCGCTCGTGATGACAACGCGGGGATCGCTGTCGCTGAGGCGCTTGATCAACAAGGGGATTGACGAGGGATCGCGGATGGTGTTCAGGGCCGTAGCGGCCATTCGTCGGACCCGCTCATCTTCGTGTTGAAGGGTGTTGTGCAGTGCTTCCAATGCGATGTGTTTGCGCGTCTTGACCAGCTGCTTGAGGATGAGCGCATCGGAGATGGGTTGCAGCGTCTGGAGGACGATGTTGCTGGCGTTGGACACAGCCGTGGCGTGGGCCTCTGCTGCCGTGCGCGCACGCTCTTCAGCCCGCTGTCTCCGGGTCTCTTCACGAGCCGCGATGCGGTCGGCACGGGCTTGTCTCTTGGCCTCGGCCGCTGCTTTTCGTTTCGCGGCGCGTTCGGTTTTCTGCCGTGCCCGTTCGTCGGCTCGTTTCTGCGCCGCAGCCCGCTTGGCGGCGGCCTTGTCTGCGTCAGCCTTGTCTGCGGCGGCTTTCTTTTTGGCTTCCGCAGCGGCTTTCTTTTTGGCTTCCGCAGCGGCTTTCTTCTTGGCTTCTTCGTCAGCCTTGTCTGCAGCGGCCTTCTCTGCGGTGGCCTCCTCTGTAGACGCCTTCTCCGCAGCAGCTTTCTCCGCAGCGGCTTTCTCCGCAGCAGCCTTCTTCTTTGCTTCTTCGTCAGCTTTCTCCGCAGCAGCC
>CAUZBV010000024.1:0-15860 GCA_963578115.1 Myxococcales bacterium | reverse complement strand
TTGTGGCGGTTCATCGGGGAGCTTCCCACGCTCGTACAGATCGACAAGCCGGTCGTGGTCGTCCTCTGCACGGTCGTATTCCAGTGCCGATACCTCGTAATACAATTCCGCCAGTCGAAACATGGCATCAGGGGTGTGGGTTGAATGGTTCGGGTAGCGTTCAACAAACTGACGAAAAGCCGCGATCGCATCGCGTCGTCGCCGCTGCTCAACTTGTTGTATTTGGGTGATCTGTTTGCCGTATCCCTCATTCAGGAGCTTCTTTCGTTTCTTCACCTCCGCTGTCACAACGGAACGGATCTCCTCACGATAATCTCGCCCCACGCGTTGGAATCGGCTACCTGCATCCCACAACTCCTTGAGCAGTGCCGACCGTCGTGCAGGATCCAAAGGCTCGATGGGATTGCCGTCCAATGGCAAGAGCCGATCGCTACTGGCACTGCCTTGAGCAAAGGCGCCCGTCGCGACAATCAACCCCACAAACACCGTGACAAATCCATGCACGGAACTCAGTCCTTTAAGATCTCTTCCATGGTTTCTTGCAACCGATCTAGTTCATCCTTGCGGGCCTCTTGCATGGCCAGAATCTTCTTCGATTCGCTGTCCTTCTTGGCCCAGGCCACGTCAATCAATCCAAGATCCGCTTCCA
Source organism: Myxococcales bacterium (assembly GCA_963578115.1). GTDB lineage: Bacteria > Myxococcota_A > UBA9042 > CAUZBV01. The sequence continues at coordinate 15,211 of CAUZBV010000024.1, read as the reverse complement.
AGACCACGTCACTCAAGCGTCGTTTCGCCATCCCAAAGAGCGAAACACCCAACGCATCGGCCACTTGGTCCGCGTCTTCTGTAAACCGACCCACCTGCTTGGCGTAGCCCATCAGCAACACACGTTCGCGAGACACCTGGCGGCGAAAGTTCGCGATCTCAGAGTCCGCCACTCGATTAATTCGCCGCAACAACCGGGACAGTTGATGAAACATCATCACGACCCGTTCACGATAGATCTGCAAGCGATCGGTCAAACGTCGTTGTTCACCACGAATCCTTACCCGCACTTCCGCAAGCAGCAGCGCCTGCTTACGATGGGACGCCATGAGTTTGTTCTTAATGTTGGTTTCGTTCGTCGTGACCACGTCCCCCACTCCCACGCGAGCATTTTCACGATCGATCTGGGCCGTCGCGGTCGTCAATTCTTCGTAGACTTGACGCAATGCCTGCTTCTCGGCTTTGAGTTCTCGGAGGTATCTTTGCTGTTCTTTACGGCTGAGGCGACGGCCTTGGTCCGCATAACGCGCTTCAAGCAACCACTTCTCCATAGCCTGAAGTTGCTTACGAACCTGCCGCAATGAGGCTTCCGCTGCAAACACTTGCCGACGGAGCGCGATGAATCGTTGATCAACGTCTTTTCGTCTCTTCTTGTAATCGGCCACCGACTTGGGCATTCGGGAAAACCGACGCTCTTCAGCGCGTCGTTTGGCCAACAGCTGGTCGTAACGGCGACGTTCATCGGCCGTCATGGAGTTTCGTAGGAACAACCCCTGCGCATTGAGAATATGCTGACTGATCGAAATCAATTGGTTTTCCGCCACCGAAATGTGTGTCCAGCGGCGCTTGAGCTTGGGAAAAATCTCCAAACGATTGGGGGACGATAACGCGTCTTCGAGGGCTCTGAGAATCTTCTGCGACTCCTTAACGTCGCTTCGACCTTTGGACATTTCGTCAAAGAGCGCGATGACTTCTTTCAGATCATCATCCGTCTCAAGCCATTTCACCGCCCGTTCAGACAACACAGAGTTAAGTTGAAACACGTCGGAATGCCGGTCTAGAAGCCACCGGAAATAGGATTGAACCGCATCCGCAGACTGGCTGAAACTCTCCAATTCATCACGGATAGGACCGAAGCGTTTAATGATCTCATTATAGGTTTCAATAGCCCCCTCGGTTTGGTCCAAGCGAATGTTGAGTTGTCCTCTCAGGATGTTGGCTCGGGTGGCCAATTGCTCGTCATCTACCGCAAGCAAAAGGATGTCCAATGTCCCCAATGCTTTATTGAACTCTTCTTGTTTCACATACGCCCAACTCATTTCGTACAACGACATGTAGAAGTGCTTCGAATGGCGATTGACCTGCTGGTAGAAATCAATGGCTTGTTGATATTTTTCTTGCTCTATGTGTAATCGACCCAACGATAGAAACGCTAACTCACGGATTGTATTTAGCTTTTCGTTCGACTCCTCCATGGGAATTGCAACCACACGTTTGAATGCCGCCGTAGACAGATCCAGCCGGAGTTGATGCGTGTAGATTACCCCCACGTAGTACTGTGCGGGGCCATATTCGGGGGCAGACTGAGGGATCTGAGACAGCGCGTTCAGGGCTTCAGAAAGTTTGCCCTCCCGATACAATCCTTTTCCGTAGGTGTATTGAGTCGCAGGCAAACGGAATGAAAGTTGTTTGGCCTGAGACAAGGCATTAGCCAACCCCGATGATTGGCGTGTGTCCAGGCCAATTTCGATCAGGTATTGCAGACCAGCCTGATAATAGTCTCCCGACCCTGCCACCAGCAGCTTGGAAAAATACTGTCGAGCTCCATCATAGTTCTTGAGTTCATAAAGGCTTCTTCCAAGGCGAAAGTACACGGCCCATCGGTCGGGATGAGTGCGGAACTGAGGATTCTCGATGGCATCCATAAACAAAATCGCCGCCTGCGCATAATTTCGAAGCTCAAAATGTACTCGAGCATCGAGCAGGCGCTTTTCGAGCGGATAGTACCGACTCCGAGTCACCGGGTTGTCGATTTCCAACTCAAGGCGATGGATGTCTTGTTCGATGGTGCTGACGTTCAGATCCACCTGACCAATAATGCGCTCTGAATCAACACGCTCAGTCTGCTGCGCGAAGAGGGTCGCAGGAGACATCAAAATCACGATGATGGAACAAACGAGCAGAACACTGTGACGACGGTGAAACGCTGTGGCCAATGCGCGCAAGCTGTGTTTGGATGCACGGGTGCCGCGCACCTCTACTCCTCGTTGATATTGGCGGCGTCGGGATTATTCTCCAATCCCTCTTCCGTTACGGGCTTGTCCCCGGTGTACCGAAGCTGCTGCACTTCGTATCGAACATACGGCTTTTGTTCGAGATCAGTGGTAATTCCGCCTTTTTCAAAACCGACAACCTTGATGCGGGAAATGCGTCCTTTTGCAGCAAAGAATGTATAGCTCGATCGAATCTTAAAGACATACCCATCGATGTACGAAAACAATGTACCGTTGCCCCGGTAAATCAACTCCACGCTCAAACGATGATTCCCTGGAAGGCGATTGCCGTTAAACACTTCGAACTCTCGCTTTTCGTCCAGGACACCGCCCTGATTGTCACTGTAGTAAATCTTCTCTCCATCCAGTTCGTAGATGACCTGCTCGAGAGTAAACGCGTTGCTCATGTCATTGTTGTGCACGATGACAACACGTGCTTCCGCAATGACATTGTGTAGAATCTGTTCCCGCAAAAGGATCAATCGAGTCTTGGTCTTGAAGATGCGTTCCTTAAGTCCAACAACCTTTTCTTCCAGTTCGTGAAGCTTGATATCGTATCCAGGGCTCACGGGCGCTCCGGAAGGCGTTGTCGGCTTCGTGGTTTTCTCGGTAGCCGGGCTCGTCGTGTCTTCCGCCGGTGGCACTTCCTGGGCGTAAACAGGCAACGCAATCAGTACTATCGCCGCCATCACCGTTGCTCGACTCAGCCCAATGTTCACTGTCGTCATCCCCTCAATTCCGATATCCCGACTAACGCCGGGGGGCCCTGTAACGGATAGCACCCGATACTACCCAAGTCAAAGTGGGAACCCTATTGTTTGCTATGATCAGATGGGGTGTTACCCACCGATCATGATCGCTGTTACGGAACCCAGCCCCTCCTACATCGGCCCCCCCTGCAAAAACCTGAGCCTTTGCTTCAAGAGCACGGGGCCTCACTGAAAGCGTGTGATTACTCTGCAAAGGGCTCGCGAGGATGCAACACTTCTGCGATTTGGCGAATTAATTGCTTCGTGCCTTCTCCGGTCAATCCACTCAACGAGGATATCGTCGTGATACCAACCTCTTGCAACTCCAATTGGCACAACTCCACCCACTCTTCGTCCACAAGATCCACTTTGTTCAGGCACACCAATGCGGGTCGTTCCAGCAGAGATTCATCGTAACGCTCTAACTCTCGCCGAAGTGTCACGTATGCCTCCGCAGGACCCGGTTGACCGGCCGCATCCAACAAATACACCAACACCTTGGTCCGCTCGATGTGACGCAAGAACTGATGCCCCAGCCCGGTGCCCTCGCTGGCGCCCTCGATCAAGCCGGGTACATCCGCGATGACCATCGACCGATCATCAGCGATGGGGACAACCCCTAGGTTGGGCACAAGCGTCGTAAACGGATACTCCGCCACCTTGGCGCGCGATCGCGACACCTTTCGAATCAACGTCGATTTGCCGGCATTGGGAAACCCCACCAGACCCACATCCGCTAATAACTTGAGCTCCAAACGGATCCATCGATCGTCTCCCGGCAATCCTGATTGCGCATACTCAGGGGCCTGGCGCACCGAGGTCTTAAAATGGGCATTGCCTTTGCCCCCGAGGCCTCCCTCCGCGACCACAAGTCGATCCCCTTCTTGGGTCAGATCACCGAGCACCGCGCCCGTCTCTTCGTCGGTGACAGTCGTGCCCATCGGGACAGAAATGACAATATCGGATCCATTGGCACCGTGTCTGTCGTTGCCGCCGCCGAGGCCACCACGCTCCGCACGATAATGGCGCGTAAAATGTAAATCGAGCAGTGTGGAGGCCCGCGAGGTTGCCTCCAAAATGACACTTCCACCCTTTCCACCATCGCCACCGGATGGCCCACCTTTCGGGCGAAACTTCTCACGCAAGAATGCGACGCACCCGCGCCCACCAGCCCCACCGGCTACAAAAATCCGGGTTTCATCAATGAAGCGCATGCGGTTTCTCAGACCCTCTGAACGGATCTATTGACTTGAAAGAAAGACGCTAGTTGTCGTCGGATTCACCTGCAGAATCCGCGTCGGCCTTCGCAGGCGCCTTTTTCTTGGCAGGTGCCTTTTTCTTGGCAGGTGCCTTCGTGGACGCTGCTTTTGCGACCTTGGCTTTGGCTTTCTTGGCCGGCGTCTTCTTGGCTTCGGCTTTGTCGCCCGCCTTGGCTTCCGCTTTGTCTGCCTTGGCTTTCTTGGCCGGCTTCTTCTTGGACTCCGTCTTGGCTTCGGCCTTGCCGTCCGTCTTGGCTTCGGCCTTGTCGTCCGTCTTGGCTTCGACTTTGTCGTCCGTCTTGGCTTCGACAGCTTCTGGCGCCGCCTTCTTCGCTGCAGCCTTCTTGATCACCTTTTCAGAGACCACGATCTCCGGTTGCAAACCCGCGATCGGGTGTACGGAGATCTGCTTCCGCCCGTTCTTGACGGTTCGGTGCTCCACAACGCCATCGATCAACGCGAAGAGGGTGTAATCACCACCAACACCCACATTGCGTCCGGGTTTGTAGCGGGTGCCACACTGACGAACCAAGATGTTTCCTGCACGTACAGGTTCACCACCATACTTCTTAATGCCAAGTCGCTTGGCATTGCTATCGCGGCCGTTTCGGGTAGAGCCTTGTCCCTTCTTATGAGCCATTTGTACTACTCCTTCGGCGCAGAAATCGTGGTGATTTCAACACACGTGAATTGCTGACGATGTCCAAGGCGACGCGCATAGTTCTTACGCCGTTTGTAGGTAAAAACATTGATTTTCTTGTCTTTGCCGTGAGCCACAATTTTCCCGGATACGTTGGCACCATCGACATTCGGTGTTCCGACCAAGAGCCGATCGCCATCTTTTACCAGCAAAACATCATCAAAGGTGATCTTGTCGCCTTCAGCGCCGTCCAGCTTCTCAAGCTGGATCTGTTCACCCTTACTCACTCGGTGCTGTTTTCCACCGCTTTGAATGACTGCATACATCGTTCGTTCTCCCACTAGCGTGGTGATTGGTTCCTTTACACACGCGTTGCGCGCGAAAAAGGGCGTCCTCTTCTACAACAATCCCGTTCTATGTCAAGGGTCTATTCACGGGTTCCCACGATCTAGATCGCAATCAAAGAGCGCACGGAGCGACTCTGAATAGGGAGGGTGAGCCACTCCTCGCTCGGTAATGATGGCGGTTACGAGCGCTGCAGGTGTGACGTCAAACGCTGGATTGCGCACCTGTACACCCACTGGGACCGTTCGGGTACCGCCACTGTGCGTGACCTCATGCGCAGGGCGTTCTTCGATGGGAATTTGAGAGCCATCCGACATCGCCAAGTCAATGGTAGAAATTGGGACGGCGGCATAAAATGGGATCCTGTGCTCCTTGCACAACACAGCCAATGTGTACGTACCGATCTTGTTGGCCACGTCGCCGTTGGCCGTCGTGCGGTCGGAGCCCACAATGACACAATCGACCTCCCCCCGGCTCATCAAGTGACCCGCCATGCTGTCGGTGATGACGGTGACATCGATGCCGTCGCGTTGCAGCTCCCAAGCGGTCAATCGCGCTCCTTGTAGGTAGGGCCTGGTTTCATCTGCGAGGACCGTCAAGCGTTTTCCAGAGGAAACGGCCGCGCGAATCACCCCCAACGCCGTCCCGTACCCCCCCGTCGCCAGTGCACCGGCGTTGCAATGGGTAAGCACTCGAGCCTCGTCGGGCAAAAGCGCTGCACCGTGTTTACCGAGCGACTCGCAGATGCGTACATCGTCTTCAAGTATGGTCAGCGCTTCGGCCAACAGACCGTCGTGAATCGCCGCCAATGGTTGATCTTGGAGCCTGGCCAAGGTGTCTTTCATGCGGTCGAGCGCCCAGAATAGATTCACCGCGGTTGGCCGCGTCTGGGCGAGCTGTTCGATCGCTTCGGCCACACGGGTGTTGCATTCCTCGACGGTGTTGGCCTGACGACCCGCCAAGGCCACACCCATCGCAGCGGCGATTCCAATGGCGGGAGCGCCGCGTATCACCATATTTCGAATGGCATCGGCTACCTGCTCCACCCGAGTATACTGCTTGTATACCTCTTGTTGGGGCAAGACACGTTGATCCAACATCACCACCGATTCGTCGCGCCATTCGATGGTCGCCCATTGCGTTTCACTCATTGATTTCATTCTCCTTGCGACATCGATGGGCTCATGTTGCTCGACGCGCTTCCAATTGCTCACGCAAGTGTTCGTTCACCATGGCCGGATTGGCCTTTCCTTGGGTGGCGCGCATGACTTGGCCCACGAAAAAACCGAGCACCTTGGTCTTGCCACTCAGATACGTGCTGACCTCCCCAGGATGTGCGTCGAGAACCTCGTTGATGATGGTCACAACCACGCTGGAATCGGTCAACTGTTCGCCCACCACATCGAGCGCTGCGTGCACATCCATCCCGTCGTAGACCGACTGAAATACCTGCTTGGCTTGTTTTCCGGAGATCTGTCCCGTGTGTATTCGATCCAACACGATGGCCAACTCCTCCGCCCCCACGGGCGACTGTTCAATCGACTTGCCGTCCGCGTTAAGCCGCCCCAGTAGTTCTCCCTGCACCCAATTGGCCGCAAGCTTTGGTGGTGCCCCTTCGCGGCACACCGCTTCAAAGAAATCACTCAACGACTTGTCGCCCGTAAGCACATCGGCATCGTATTGGGTCAGGCCCAATACACCGGCGTAGCGCTCACGTCGGGCGCGTGGAAGTTCCGGCAGCGCCTCTTTCTCGCCTTGGATCAGGGCGTCTGAAACTTGGATGGGCAACAAGTCCGGATCCGGGAAGTAGCGATAGTCATGCGCCTCTTCTTTTCCGCGCATCGAACGCGAACGATTGGCGCGCTCATCCCACAATCGCGTTTCTTGAACCACCGCTTCGCCCGATTCAATCACATCGATTTGGCGCTCAATCTCGTAGTCGACAGCCCGCTTGACGAAATTGAATGAATTCAGGTTTTTCAACTCGGCACGAGTGCCCAGTTCGGTCTGACCCACGGGACGAACACTTACATTGGCATCACAACGGAAACTTCCCTGTTCCATATGACCGTCACAAACATCGAGATAGCAAACGATGTTTCTGAGCTCTTTGAGGTACGCCACAACCTCGTTCGAGTTCGTAAGAGCTGGCTCGGACACGATCTCGATCAGGGGCACTCCCGTTCGATTGTAATCCACATGACTCTCGTTGCGATCGCCGAGATGAATGGATTTTCCAGCGTCTTCTTCGATGTGAATTCGCGTCAGGGGTATGGACTTGGTCTGACCGTCCAGATCGATCACGACCGCACCACCCTCCAAAATGGGTTCGTCAAATTGGCTTATTTGATAGCCCTTGGGGAGGTCGGGATAGAAGTAATTTTTCCGGGCAAAGCGGCTGGTGGTCCGAATGCGACAACCCAACGCGGCCCCTACCCGAATCGCGTACCGAAGAACCTGCTCATTGAGCACAGGCAAAACGCCGGGCAAAGCCAAACAAACCGGACACGTGCTGTGGTTGGGGGGAACGCCAAATTTCGTACTGCATCCACAAAAGAGCTTGGACTGGGTGCTCAGCTGACAGTGCACCTCCAATCCAATGACCGGCTCGTAACCACGGATCATGGCTCGTCTCCCGCCACTTCGACCGGTCGCCTCTGGTGCCAATCGGTACGAGACTCGTAGGCATGGGCCACACGCAAGAGCTGCTCCTCGTCAAAAGGGCGCCCCAAAAACTGCAGTCCGATGGGTAGCCCCGAACGGGTGAATCCACACAACTGACTCAACGCCGGCACGCCCGCCAGATTGGCGCTGATCGTACATATGTCCATGAGATACATGGCCAATGGATCGGATGTGCGCTCCCCACGATTGCAGGCCGGTACGGGAGACGTCGGGGTCGCGATGACATCAACCGTCTTCAAGGTGTCGATTATGTCCTGACGAACCATGGTTCGAACTCGCTGTGCCGTCCCGTAAAACGCATCGTAATACCCGGCTGATAAGGCGTACGTTCCGAGCATGATGCGACGCTTCACCTCGGGGCCGAAACCGGCGGCGCGCGTCTTGGTGATCATGGCATTAACGTCTTCATCGTCGACGCGAAGTCCATACCGTACGCCGTCATAGCGGGCCAGATTGCTCGACGCTTCCGCCGGGGCGATTAGATAGTAGGCGGACAGGCAATAGGGCGTATGGGCCAACGAGATCGCTTCCAGATGAGCGCCGGCGTCCACCAACTGATCCAGGGCCGATCGTACCGAAGCATCGACTTCTGGATCGATTCCGTCCCCAAAATATTCGGCGGGAACACCGATTCGAAGCCCCTTGATGTCTCCATCCAAGGCCGCCAGATAGTCCGGGACCGGTGCGTCCACGCACGTGGAATCCCGTGGATCATGGCCGGCGATCACTTGCAACAGCTGGGCACAATCTCGAACCGTTCGCGTCATGGGTCCCACTTGATCGAGGCTGGACGCAAACGCGATCAAGCCATACCGAGACACGCGCCCCCATGTGGGCTTCAACCCCACAATGCCACACAAAGCGGCCGGCTGACGGATGGAGCCCCCGGTATCGGATCCCAAACCAATGCAGGCTTGTCCCGATCCGACCGCGGCAGCCGTACCACCGCTGGACCCACCCGGAACCCGCTGGGCATCCCACGGATTTCCAGTGACGCCAAATGCGGAGTTTTCAGTGGACGATCCCATGGCAAATTCGTCCATATTGGTCTTTCCCACAATGACAGCTCCGGCATCTCGTAATCGTTCCACAACATGACTGTCATAGACCGGCACGTAGTCCTCGAGCATCTTAGAGGCGGCGGTGGTGCGCAGCCCTCGGGTCGCCAGATTGTCTTTGACCGCAACGGGTACGCCAGCGAGCACACCCGGATCGCGTCCTGCGCGAAGCGCTTTGTCGATCCCTTCGGCGGCCTCAAAGGCCCCCTCCCGATTCATCGACAAGAACGAATGAAGTCGGGGCTCCATACGATCCACATGGTCGAACACCGCTCCCATACGCTCGGTGGCTGTCACCCTCCCCGACAAGAGATCGTCACGTATCGTTGCAATATCAGAAAATAGATCCATCACTGGCTAACCCACGATCTTAGGTACCACAAACAAGGAATCTTCCTTCTGGGGAGCTTCCTGCAACGCCTCGGACGAGGACAGGCTTTCCCGGACCACATCCGGCCGAAGCGGCGTGGGAATGAGTGCCACATGGGCAGTCGGCTCGACGTCCGATACATCCAAAGTACGCAACACGCTCATCGATTCCAAGATGTCATTGAGTTGACGGACCATCGCTTCCTGCTCCGCCTCCGTTAGCGTCAGCCGCGCCAACCGAGCAATCCTCGCCACATCGTCGATAGAAATGTGAGACGGCGTGTCACTCATGAGCGATGACCTTGTGCAGCTCGCATGCTTTCGGCGACCTTGGACTCGATGGCCTCGCGAATCAAGGCCAACCCTTCTTCGGTTTTTGCTTCGCATCGAAGCACCAGAGCCGGCTGTGTGTTGGATGCCCGTACCAATCCCCAACCATCTTCAAACAACACACGAGCCCCATCGATGTCGATGACCTCGTGCGTTCGCTTGAACGCGGCCGTCGCCGCTTCGACGACCTGAAACTTAATGGCGTCGGGACAATCGAGTCGAATCTCCGGGGTCACCGCCGTGTTCGGCACGTTGGACATCATGGCGCTCAATGAATCGGTAGAGGCAGCCAAGACCTCAAGCACTCGCCCGGTGGTGTAGATCGCGTCGTCGTAGCCAAAATAGCGATGCTTGAAAAAGATGTGCCCGCTCATTTCACCGGCCAAGAGGGCCTCTTCACGTCGCATGCAATCCTTAATCAAACTGTGGCCCACCTTGGAAACGATCGGCCGTCCCCCATGGGCCGCGATGTCATCAAAGAGCGTTTGACTGCACTTGACCTCACCCACGATGGCCGCCCCCGGTTCAATTTCTAGCAGGTGGCGGCTCAACGCGATCAGCAAGCGGTCTCCCCACAAAATCGTGCCCTGGTCATCGATCACCCCAATCCGATCCGAGTCCCCGTCATAGGCAAATCCAACATCCGCACCGGTCTCGCGAACCTTCCGGATCAAATCCTCCAGGTTCTTCGGATCCGTGGGATCGGGATGATGATTGGGGAAATGGCCGTCCATGTCGCAATACATAGCGACTACATCAAACCCCAACTCACGGAGCAATGGCTCGATCACCGGCCCGGCCGTCCCATTGCCCGCGTCGACAACTGCAAATTGCCTTTCACATAATCGATATAATCACGAACGATGAGACGCTGACGACAGCGCCCTTCACCCGTCTCAAACGTTTCCTCTTCCATCAAGCGTCGCAAGATTTGGATGGATTCACCATGAATCGAGGATTGGCCCATGCAGATCTTGAAGCCGTTATATTCTTTGGGGTTGTGACTACCGGTCACCATCACACCGCCGTCCACTTCATCGGCCAGGTGGAACAACGAAAAGTAGACCAAAGGAGTGGGTACAACGCCCAAATCGACCACATCCACACCCGTGGACAAAATCCCGTCGATAAATGCCGACGTCAACTCCCCACTGTGGGTTCGACAATCGCGCCCAACGCTCAAGGTACGACGGCCTTCGCCCACGGCCATCGTGCCCACAGCGCGGCCGAGTCCCCTCGAAAAATCCACGGTCAGATCTTGGTAGACCACTCCCCGTACATCGTATGCCCGAAAGACATGTTCTGGTGCGATCATCGGTATCCCGTTCCTGTTTCCAGCCATCCGCCTGGAGTAGAGCCTTTAGACCATTCCGAAGGGTGCCGGTCAACCACCTCCAGGGACTCAAACAAGCTCGTCTCGACCCTCATCGCGCAATCTCTTAACGAGAGCGCCCACATCTTGAGAGCGCTCCAAAGGCGTCACCAACACCGCATCTTTTGTGGCAACGACGGCCACGTTGTCCATGCCAATGACCGCCACATGAGGTCCTGTGGACATCACAACGACGTCCCGGCAGTCGGTCAGCGTGGCTTCCCCCCGAACGTATGAATGCTCCCCATCATCGCGAAAATCCAGCAAAGAGCGCCAAGAACCCACGTCACTCCAGCCAAAATTACAGGGAATGACCGCAATATTGCCGGCTTCCTTCTCCATGATCCCAAAATCAACGCTAATGGACTCGGCATCGGTGAAGGCTGCAACCAACTTGTCGTGTTCCTGTGCTGTCCCCAGAGCGGCGCCATACGCATCCATCCCGGCATAGAGCTTGGGCAAATGTCGTTTCACCGCCTCCAGAAACACATCCGCCCGCATGAAAAACATGCCACTGTTCCACGAATATGTTCCAGCTGTCAGGTAGTCGATGGCGGTCTTTTGATCGGGCTTTTCTACGAAGGCCTTGACGGAAAATACCCCGTCATCCAGCGCGTCTCCTCGTTGGATGTACCCATAGCCGGTCTCCGGGCGATTGGGCTGGATCCCCAGCGTCACAATCCGACCCGTTTCGGCCACATTCACCGCATCGGCGTACATGCCTCGAAACCCGACTTCGTCCGCGATAAAATGATCGGCGGGCAAAACAGCCATGACCGACGACGGATCCTGCGCAGCCACGTGGACCGCAGCCAATGCAATGCAGGGGGCCGTGTTGCGAGCCATGGGTTCTACCAAAACACGCACTCCCAACGAGTCCACATTGTCTCGAGTCGCGTCGGCGAGGTGTTCTCCAGTCACAATCAGCACATTCTGAGCGGCGACCAACGCCGGCGAAACGCGACGCACCGTCGCCGAGAGCAACGATTCATCCGTGATCAACGTCAAGAGCTGTTTGGGACGAGACCGTCGACTTGCGGGCCAGAACCGTGTCCCGGCCCCACCCGCCATGATCACTGCATAGGAGTTTATGCTCACCTTTTCACCCGATAGCCCAGCCCAACACCGCCGTCAACCCAAGTGCCCAGCAGTACCAAGCAAAGTGATGCAATCGACCACGACGTACGAGGCGAATGAGACCCACAAGCGCGAGGTAACCCGACCCAGCCGCTGCCAGCGTACCGATGGCCAAGGGACCCAGGGGAACACCGCCTTCCACCACGGCCTTGGACAATTGCAATACCACCGCACCCACGATGGCCGGAATGGCCAACAAGAAGCCAAAGGTCACGGCTGACTCGCGATTCACTCCGCGTAACATGCCGACTGTAATCGTGATCCCTGACCGCGAAATGCCCCGCAACAATGCGATGCTCTGCACCGCCCCAATGATCAACGCGTCGCGAACCGTGAGCTCATCCAGTCCCCGACCGGTTTCACCACGGTCTCGACTCGCCATCAAGATCACACCATTGACCACCAACAAGGCACCGACCCACGGTACAGACGTCAACCGATCTTCCATCCAATCACCCAGCAGGATCCCAATCACACCCACTGGAAGTGTCCCCACCAAAAGAAGCACACCGAGACGAAATCCAGGATTCGACCACGACGGCTTACACAGTCCCGCTGCAATCCGCCACACCTCACTTCGATATACGCCCAACACCGCACCCAAAGTGCCCGCATGCACTGCCACATCAAAGAGGGTGTCGGTGTTCTCCATGCCCAATGCTGCACCGACCAGTCGCAAATGCCCTGACGACGAGACCGGCAAGAATTCCGTCACCCCTTGGACAATGCCCAAAACGAACGCAATGAATGAATCGTCGACGTTCACGCTGGAGCTCTCTCGTCCTTATTCCGAATCGATATGAATTTCTATACGCTCTTGAGGCGTGGCACCATCCGTCGATGTGTCCACAGCAAAACCGTCCACGTCGAGTCGACTGCGCGCGATGCCCTTGCTCATCAAGACCGCGCGAACTGCGCTGGCCCTCGCCCGAGCGAGGCGTTGATTCGCCGTTTCGCTTGATTTGCTCGATGCATACCCCTCAATGCGCAACTTAAGCTTCGGGTACTTGTTCAGTGCAATCACAATCTCTCGCAACACCCCTCGACTCCGACGATGAAGCTCGGCCGATTTGCCACGAAATTGAATGGGCCGTCGTAATGCAATGGAATTTGCCCGCACAATGATGGTCGCGAAACGATCCGGACAGCCTTTCTTGGACTCGGGCCCTTTTCGGCTGGGACACTCATCCAGGGCATCGGGCAGTCCATCCTGATCGTTGTCCTTTTCAGGGCAACCATCCAAATCCTCAAAATCATCCATGTCCTCGGCACGATTGGGGCATTGATCGGTCTGATCCAGCAGGCCATCACCATCATTGTCCGGATCGGGACAACCGTCCTGATCTTGGAATCGATCTTTGTCTTCTTTCCGATTGGGGCACTGGTCGCGATCATCGGGGATCCCATCCGAATCCCGATCATATTCAGGGCAACCATCATTGTCGTCCTCGTTGTCGAAGTCTTCCGGAATGTCGGGGCACTGATCGATAGAATCGACGATTCCGTCGCCGTCCCGGTCACCATCGCACCCGGAGCCCTCGGACTTCTCGACCACGATAGACAACAATCCCTTCGATTCCTTCACATGGTCCCGCGCAGACAACATCCGACCTTGTGCGGATTCGTGCCGGGCAAACGCAATGTGGGCATCAATATACGCCAATTCTTTGGGCGCACATGCCATCGCCTGTTCTCGCATGTCGACCAACGTTTCCTCGAGCGCAACCGTCTGGCGATTCACCCATTGAGCACCGGTACAGCCCACCCACAGTAGAGGACACAGGGCAACAACACCGATCCAGCGAGTCATGGCGTACTCCCGTCCGGTGCGTTCAAATCCGGTGATAATGATCGCTTTTTGTCGTCCTGACGTTCATTCCGACGACGTTCCAACTCCTTGCGTTGACGCGTAATGGTGAGCGCCTCCTTGACGTTCTCGAGCACAGCCTTCACGTATTCTCGACTCGTGCCGTAGTCAGCAGTGGCGTTCTTTTTCCGTGCCTGCTCTAAGTACAATGTAGCCTTGTGAAAGGGATAGGGCGCATAATCGCGTGCACCGGAGACTTCCGCTTCGGAGAGCCGCAAGGATGCCTCGCGAAGATCTCCCGCCGCATTGGTCGAAGCGCAGGCTGTAATGAACACAACCACACAAAACAACTGGTAGCCCACTTGGATTGGCATGAACGAAATGGTCTCAACCCCCCCTAATGGTGTCAAGACGGCTTGACTTTGCCCACCTGCAAGGCTAGTCAAAACCACCCCTGACAGCCAGGTGGTATGGCCAGAGCCAACAGCGTTTTCCCCAAGTACGAGTGGTAGAACCCATGTCCAAGAAACGCATGATCATCGTCGCAATCGTCCTCGTGTGTGGGGTCGTACTCGATCAATGGACGAAGGTATGGGCGGATGCAAACCTGGGCACAGAATTCCATCCCTTGCCCCTCCGTATCGAGGCAAGTGAAGCGGGGAAATCCCTTGGACAAATCATTCAAGACCGATTCGCGCTCGACGATACAGGCCTCGCCGATGTATTTCGATACGGCGTCCGCCCACTGAAAAACCAACCCGCTCCGAATGACAAAGCCTTTCCGGCGGACGTGGACTGTGCGCGGACTCGATTTGAATCGGAGAAGGTGCGTGGAGTGCATTGCGTCGCCGCCTATGTCGTCTTCCACCACCGCACACTGGACATGCCACCACGTCGCTCACCGAATCGAAATCAGACCCGTGACATCAAGAAACACACCGATCACACCGTCGCTGAATACATCACGAGCGCATTTTCCTACCTGGACGACGCGCAACGACAAGAAGTTTTGGACAAATTCGTCTACCGCGTACCGATTCGAACGGGTCAAAACGCAAGCGGGAGCACATACTATTATTGGGACGCAGGGCCGGGAACAGAGCCTGCCCATGTGGTGCAAGAAGGGGATCTCTATGTGCTATTGCGCCGTAATGTCCCCCTGATCAACAGCTCAGAACCACCGCCCTT
>CAUZBV010000023.1:0-15904 GCA_963578115.1 Myxococcales bacterium | reverse complement strand
GTGGCGGTCACCGTCCCAGACGCGTTTAGTGGAACCGTCATTGACAAACTCAGCCGACGCTCCGGCACGCTCACCCGCCACGAGGTGGATCCCCAAGGCAACGCGACCCTGGAGTTCGACATTCCCAGCCGGGGTCTCATCGGATACCGAAGCGAGTTCCTGACCGACACGCGAGGTGAGGGCATCCTGTACCAGACCTTCTCACGGTATGCACCCCGTGCCGGCCAGATCCGACGACGAGAAAACGGTGCATTGATTGTTCAAGATCCTTGCGAAACAGTGGCCTATGCTCTGCACAATCTGCAAGAACGCGGAAAGCTCTTGCTCCCCGCAGGCCACAAAGTCTATGCCGGACAAGTGATCGGTCTCCATAGTCGTGCCAACGATCTCATCGTCAATCCTGGAAAGAAAAAACAACTGACCAACATGCGCGCCGCGGGTACAGACGACTCGTTGCGCCTCGTGCCCCCCGTTCAACTCTCGTTGGAAGAGACCATTGAGCTCATCGCCGACGATGAGCTGGTCGAGATCACACCCAAGACCCTTCGCATTCGAAAGCGAATACTCGACCACAACGAACGAAAAAAAGAGCAAAGACTTCGGAATCTGTAAGACGAATCTGCTTTGTGGATGCTCGGTTAGACCGCGAAGGAAGAACCACAGCCGCAGGTGCGGGTCGCGTTGGGGTTCTCGAAATGGAAGCCGGAGAACTTAAACGACTCGATGTAGTCGATGGTCGTGCCATCCAGATATTGGTGGCTCATAGGATCGACATACACCTTCAAGCCATCACGCTCAATGACCGAATCGCCCGCATTCTCTTGATTTTCCAGATCCATATCGTAGGTGAACCCGGAGCATCCACCGCCAACGACCATCAGCCGGAGACCATAGCCATCCAACCCTTGCTGATTGGCCATCTCTTTGACCTTGGAAACCGCTTTGTCTGTGATCAACATGCCCATTTCCTCCCGAAATGTAGGCGTAACGCATTTGTAAGTATAAGTCGTCCGCATATGATGTCAATGGTGGCGTTGACGTTCAGACCCGTACATGTCACTGGTTAGCCCATGCCCAACGCCCCACTGGTCGCTGTCGATACCGCCTCGCTCTACGAACGAAATGTCGGGTCGATGGGACTCGCCAACAACACGCTGGACACATTGCGCCCCACTCTGGAGGCAGTATACCAGGCATTGCACGCCCGGGTACAATCGGGCGAGCTGCCCTTCCTTCGACTGCATGAAGACACCGCGACAGTAACGGAGATCCAGAACTACGCACACCGGGCACACGAGCGACAGCGACTCAATGACTGCGTTGTGCTGGGCATTGGGGGCTCGTCGTTGGGCACGCAGGCCCTCGTCCAGGCGCTGGGCGCCGGGAGAATCCGAATTCATTGCTGCGACAACATCGATCCCGAACCCATCGGTGCACTCCTCAACGGCTTGGATCTCAAACGCACCCTCTTTCTCTCGGTCACCAAGAGTGGCAATACATTGGAGACCGTTGCACAGACGCTCCTCGTTCGAGAACGATTGCAGCGCGCCCTAAGCGACGAAGAATACCGACAGAATCTGGCCGTGATTACCAATCCGACAAGTGGATTTGCGCGCGAACTGGCCCAACAAGATGGACTCACCACCTTTGATGTGCCCCCCAACGTGGGTGGACGATTCAGCGCGCTCACCCCGGTCGGACTCGTGCCCGCCGCACTCGCCGGGATTGACATTCAAAGGCTGATGGCCGGCGCCGCCTGGGCCGCAGCCGGTCTCGCCAGCCCCGATCCACACGCCAATCCCCCGCTGGCGGTCGCGGGATTGCTGCATACGCTGGCGACCCAACACGGTCGAAGCATCTTGTTCACCCTTCCCTACAGCAACGCGCTGGCCACATTGGGCGACTGGTTTGCACAATTGTGGGCGGAAAGCCTGGGCAAGAATGGCGTTGGGACCACGCCCGTCACCGCCGTGGGCGCTACGGCGCAGCACAGCTTGTTGCAACTGTGGATGGAGGGTCCGCCCAACGCGACCATTCAATTTTTGGAAGTAAGACAACACCGCAGCGATATCACGATCGGTGACCATGAATTCTCTGATTGGAACTGGCTCACAGGCCACTCTTTGGGGAGCATCTTAAACACGGAAAAACAGGCCACTGAGCAGGCATTAACCCAGGCTGAACGCCCGAACCTGACCTGGCTCCTGCCCGCAATCGAACCGGAAAATGTGGCGGCTTGGATGGTCTGGATGGAGGCCATGACGGCCTATGCCGGTGGGTTGTACGGAGTCGATCCCTTCGATCAGCCCGGTGTGGAGGCAGGCAAGCGCATCGCTCGCGACCTGCTGATCAAAGGGATCCACAAAGACTAACGCTTGAGCTTGTACGCACCCGCCTTGGCGCGCTTGATGGTGGCTCGCGAGGGCGCCGCTGCAGGAGCAGCCTCGGCCGCTTCAAAGTCGCTCACCAGGACTTTCAGTGCTTGCACTTGCTCGTCGAGCCGCGCTGAACCACCAAGATTGTCCCGTTGACTGGCGGTCATGGCTTGCTGAGCCCGCAATACTCTTTTTGCCTCGCCAAATCGACCGTTCTTGAGATGGTCCGCGGCTTGTTCGATGGCTTGGGCCACCTGCACTTCCCCCAGACGTTCTTCGACGGTGCGATTCCGGTTATTTTCGACCAATTTGGCGTTCTTGGTGACGGTCACACCCAAGGCCAGTTGAGCCGTCTTGGGCTTTAATCCAGCGCTCACGTCGTCATAATTCAACGTGACTTGGCCGACCGTGACCTTGCCTTCCTTGGCCAAGGGAACCACCACTTCCAACAAGATGGAGCGTTTCTGACCACCAAAGATCTCGGCCAACGGAATGGTCACCTTGTCATTTTGGCGGGTAAACGTGTACCCAAAGACCTGCTTGAGATCGACGCCATCCTCAATGGCGATCTCCATCACGGTGTTTTGAGCGACCGTGGAGAACATGCGACGAAGCTCTTCAGTAAACACATGGACGATCTGTTTGGACTCTTGGATGAAGTAGTAGTTGCCCCCCGCGCGGTCGGCCACAGCGGTCATCAAGTCCTCGTTGTAATCGGTGCCCACACCCATCGTTGTGCTGGTCACGCCCCGCTGGGAAGCCTTCTGGACGTGTTGGCTGATGGCCTTGGTGTCGGTAAGACCGCGATTGGCCAAACCGTCGCTCATGAGAATGACGCGATTGACTTGTCCCGCCGCGAGGTGGCGCTCCACTTCGTCCTGACCGCGGAAGAGTCCGCCGGATAGGTTGGTGGAACCACCGGGTTGGATTTTCCCGATGACTTCCATGGCCTTTTTCTTCAAGTCTGCTGTCGCCAGCGACGAGGGAAGATCCACGCGCACGTCGTCGGCGTAGCTGATGATCGCGATTCGATCCTTGGCCGACAGTTGTTTCATCAAATGGCGCGCCGCTGCGCGCGCGTCTTGAATCTTGTCGCCTCGCATGGATCCGGAGCGGTCGATGACCAACGCCAAGTTCATGGGAAGGCGTTTGTTGCCCGTTGCCTTCTGGGCGCGAAGATCGATCGCCACATGAAGGGTACCCTTGCCGGGCATCAGGACGTGAGAGTTTGAGAGCGATGTGGTCAACGTCAGGCTTCCTGACTTTGATGTGTTTGTCGTGGATGAAGTCGCCACCGGGACTCTCGTCGCCGTCGGTCCCCCTGCAACGGGTCCAGCGCTGGACCGCGTTCGTACATGGCGCTTGTTCGAACTCGCGCATGCAATGAAAGAAAACGTCATGAATAAACCAAGAATCATGTGTGTGGTGCGTGCAAATTTCATGGGGTTCCTCCTGGGTTTCGACCCGCCTGCCAGAATTAGACGAGCCACACTCCAAAACGATCTACACCCGCAAAAAAAAACGCTCAAAACTCGAAAAAACCCCAACCCTACACGTCCTAGCGAAAGACTATTTGTTGGACAATTCGACTCTTCAGAGGTGAAATGGTCCTTGAATAGGACTATTCGCTTCCGTCGGGGGGGGAGGAAGCGCCTCAGGAGGAGGCCATGTTAATCTTGACACGTCGACCGGGCGAAGCCATCTGCATTGGTGATGACATCGAAATTCTGATCAAGGAAGTTCGACGCAATCACGTTCGAATTGGCATCAATGCGCCCAAGCATGTCCAGATCCGACGCGCCGACAAACTTACGGAAACCACATCCGGTTCCGCTGAGGACGTCGAAACCGAACCGGATAATGCCCCCGAGGCAGTCACCGATTCGAGTGCGGATACCGATCCCGAGACCGACACCGAAAATACCAACGACTGAGCCGCTGTCTTGACGCGCCCCGATTGTGCCACCACCGCCGCGATCATTCTTGCGGCAGGAGAATCCACGCGGATGGGCATACCCAAGGCGCTCTTGCCATGGGAAAACTCGTCGCTCATCCAACATGTCGTGAACTGCCATGCAGCCGCCGGCTGCGCACCACTCATCATTGTGGTTGGAGGAACGCACGAAGAGGCCGTCCGTCAAGAGGCCGCTTCCCTGGACGACGTTTTGGTGGTACAGAACCCCAACCCGTCGCTTGGGATGTTGTCGTCGATCCAACGGGGCCTTGCAGCAGCCATGGAGGCTGGGGCGGAAGTCATCGCCTTTTGTCCCGTGGATGTACCACTGCAAGGACCGCAAACGGTCGAGGCAACTCTCGCCGGTTTTTTCGGCGAAAACGCCGAATGTGCTGTGGCCGGTTTTGAGGGGCGGGCGGGACACCCAGTGGTCATCTCCGCTCGGGTAGCTCAGGCACTGCTCGTGGCGGAGAGGGGCTCCAATGCACGAGAAACGTTGGCGGTATTTTCGCCGGTAATTGTAGAGACCGCCGATCCCGCTACCTGTGAGAATTTGAACACACCGGAGGATGTGCGCCGGTGGAACAAACGAGTGGAACCCGACTAATGAACGACATCGCCCACGACTTGGAAGGTTGGCAGCTCAGCGAACTCGACCACTGCTACGGCCGCAACGTCCACATCCTCAACGATCCCTATTACGCCACAATGCTCGCTTCCCTCTGTTCCCCAGAGACCGGGCAACCGATGTTCAACCGATTGCTCCGTCGACTCTATGAGGGGTTGTGCCGTGCCGTCATGAACAACGAATTTCCACGAAAGTCGCGCCGCGTTCGCACACGAATGGCGGCCACGACCGAACGCGCTGTGGTTGGCGCCGACTTCCTGGATCCCGAAACCGAGGTGATCGTAGTCGACATCGTCCGCGCGGGTATCTTGCCGGCCATGACCTGCTACGATCTGCTCAATGAATCGCTGAATCCCGCCAGAATCCGGCAGGATCACTTGGTGATGGAGCGACAAACCGACGAGACAGGGGCCGTCATTGGTGCGCATATGTCCGGCACCAAAGTGGGCGGACCGATTGGAGGGCGCCATGTGCTCTTTCCCGATCCCATGGGCGCCACCGGATCGAGTCTTTGCCAAGCCATCGAGTACTATACCAACGCGCTGGACGGCACGCCGGGACCGATCATCACCATGAACCTGATTGTCACACCCCAATACGTTCGAGCCATCACGACGGCTTTCCCGAACGCTAAGCTCTACGCGCTTCGATTGGACCGGGGGCTGAGCGCACCGGACGTGCTGGCCACAAAACCCGGCGAACGCTGGAACGAAGAGACCGGGCTCAACGCAAACGACTACATTGTGCCGGGCGGCGGTGGTTTTGGTGAGCTGATTAACAACGCATTGGTGTGAGAGGGAAGTCATGGACGTTGATATCCGTGGAATGAGTCTGAAGGTGCTCCTCGATGAAGACACGATCCAGAATCGAATCGTCGAAATGGCGAAAGAGATTTCCGCCAAGTATGCCGGTCAAGAGGTGACGCTAATCGTCGTCTTGAAGGGATCGATTCTCTTCGCAGCGGATCTGTGTCGTCATCTCGATATCCCGAGTGAGCTGGAGTTCATGGGCTTGAGCTCCTATGGGGAAAGCACCGAAACCAGCGGCGTGGTTCGGGTCACTTTGGATCTATCGAAACCCGTTAACGGCAAACACATCCTCATCGTCGAGGACATCGTGGATACCGGTCTGACCATGAAATACCTCTTGAGCAACCTCTCCACGAGGGAGCCGGCCAGCATTCGCGTGTGCACCCTGCTGCACAAGCCGAGCCGAACTGTCGTGGAGGTTCCCCTCGACTTTGTGGGGTTCACCATCGAGAACCACTTCGTCGTCGGGTATGGCTTGGACTACCAACAAAAATACAGAAACCTACGCTTCATCGGACGGATGGAAGAAGAGGCGTAAGATCCAACTCGATTATCTCGGTCATGCCTGCTTCCTGGTCGAGTCCAACGACGGGACACGCATTTTGTTGGATCCCTATCGGCCACAGGCGCTGGGCGGACGCATTCAATTTGAAGCGGTAGACACCCACGCGAACATCGTGGCCGTAACCCATTATCATGAAGATCACGGCTGGATCGGGGGTGTCCACGGCAACCCGACGGTCATGGATCAAGCGGGATCGGCTCATGGAATTTCGTTTCGAACGGTCACGCTTCCTCATGATTGTGAGGGCGGAAGCACCATGGGCTTGACTCGGATGATCGCCTTCGAGGTGGATGGAATCCGCGTACTTCATCCGGGAGACTTGGGTCGACTGCCTACAGACGAAGAACGCAACGAATTGGGCCCAATCGATCTCTTGCTGCTGCCCATGGGCGGCAAGTACACCATCGGCAGCACGGAAGCAGCGGCGCTCTGCGAGCAGCTATCCCCGCGCTGGGTGGTCCCCATGCATTATCGAAGCAGCAAAGTGGATCTGGACATGGCCCCACGGAGCGCATTCCTCGAGGCCCTCCCCGCGACAACCCCCATCATTCACCACACCAAGAGCCTCTTGGCGTGCGACTCCTCCGCAAGCACGGAGCCCATGGAAGTGCATCTGCTGGAGCCCTCGCGCTGAATCACGTCCTAGCAAAGCCACTGGCGCAAAGCGAACCATTGGATTAGGGTGAGGGTATGGCGATCATAGAGACATTGGAGACGGACTGTTTCGCCCTGCGTGATGCGCTGCGCGCACCCGATGTGTCCAAAAATGTGCGGCGGCGAGCGCGCGCCCTGTTGAAGATCGTCTTCGATGTGCAACAAGGCCTGCCCGATACGCCCAACGACGCCCAGAGGACCACCCTCATTCGACTCTCCAAAGCCGTCGATACTCTGCTCCAAGAGCTGCAACCCGCGCCCAAAGAGACCATTGGCAACCGCATGAAACCCATGGAGCCCGTCCGCATGAAGTCGGCCATCCGAAGTGGGTTTCTCGACCGAGTGGATGACACCTACAGCCGGATCGATGATCGTATTAATGAGATGGTGGATTGGTTTTGGGTTCGATGTGGGGAGAATCCGAATGCCGACAAGGAAGCCGCGGCCGAAGCCGAACGCATCCGCGCCGCCATCGGCGATGACGGTGATCTCGAGTTTGTCTGGGGCCGAAGGCGACGATAATCCACCATGAATGACGACATCCTCAACCTCTACGACATGGAAGAACGGGCCGCCGGAGCGCTCGAAGAGATGGTCTTGGGCTATTATCAAAGCGGCGCTGCCGACGAGATCACCCTCCGTGAAAACCACGCGGCCTACGATCGCTTGCAGATCCACTACCGCGTGCTCGCCGGAGTCGCTCAGCGGGATCTCTCCACCGAAGTGCTCGGCCAATCCGTGTCCATGCCGGTACTCATCGCCCCCACCGCCTTTCAAAAGATGGCTCACCCCGAGGGCGAGTCGGCCACCGCACGCGCCTGCAGAACACACCAAACCACCATGATCTTGAGCACCCTCTCGACCACGGACATGGAAGAGGTAGTCGAGGCGGCCGGTGGCAACCTGTGGTTCCAACTCTATGTCTATCGGGACCGCGAGGCGACCCGTGCGCTGGTCCAACGGGCCGAAGCCGCCGGATGCCGCGCCATCGTGCTCACCGTCGATGCTCCCCTCATCGGCCGCCGCGAACGAGACATTCGAAACCAGTTTCATCTGCCCGCGGGGATCACCGTACGCAACATGCTGGCGGCCGGCTTGGGCGATATCGACGAGCGCGAGAACGAGTCCGGCTTGGCCGGCTACGTGGCGGATCAATTGGACGCGGGCCTCACCTGGGATGATGTGGGCTGGCTGCAGTCCATCACCCGCTTGCCGGTGCTCATCAAAGGCATTGTGCGTCCAGACGACGCCATTCGTGCGGTCCAACAAGGCGTCGCAGGCATTGTGGTCTCCAACCACGGCGGACGCCAACTGGACACCGCGCCCGCCACCATCGAGGTGTTGCCCGCCATCGCTCAAGCGGTCGGCGGACAATGCACGCTGCTAGTCGACGGCGGGATCCGCCGAGGAACGGACATCCTGAAAGCCATCGCGTTGGGCGCCAGCGCCGTCCTGGTGGGCCGTCCCACGCTCTGGGGATTGGCCTTGGGCGGTCAGCAAGGCGTAGAACAGATGCTGACCCTACTCCGCGATGAATTGGATCTGGCCATGGCCCTGAGCGGCTGTGCGAACGTGGCCGCGATCACGGCCGACTTGGTGAAACAAAGACCCGGGCTCTAAGCAGGCGGCTGAATCGAGGGCAGAAGCGGCGCCACACTCCAATTGATGGCGTCGTCGCGCGTGATCCCCGCGTAAATAGCGCGCAGGGCATAGACGCGTTCCA
The DNA here is from genome assembly GCA_963578115.1 of Myxococcales bacterium. GTDB lineage: Bacteria > Myxococcota_A > UBA9042 > CAUZBV01. The sequence goes on along the minus strand of CAUZBV010000023.1, from coordinate 7,196 downwards.
ACTCCACCCGGTGCGCATCGCCTGGATTGGCAACCACGGTCGGATCCCCCAAAGGACCGTCGGGCAAGGGGACGGCGATCTCCACGATCCCGTCGCTGAAGATCCCCTCTGTCGACCCGTCCGCAACCCGCAGCGAAACTTCCACACCGCGCATGCGTCCTCGGAAACGATGGGCTCCCGCGTCGTCCACTTCCAAGACAAATCCGTCGTGTGTGTTGAAGAGATCAAAGGTGTCGCTGGTGCCAAACAGGAGGGGCTTTTCAATGTAGGGCCCGCCGTCTTCGGGACAGAAGATGTCGCAGTTGCCACACTCGTTACAAAAATCCGCGTAACAAGCCAACTGGTGGGTCTTCTCGATGGCGAAGTGCTGCTTGTCTTCGACCGGGGTCACCGTCCCGTCCGTCCCCACCATCCAGTCGTTGTAGGTGCAATCCAGAGGCATCAACTCGTAGGCAAAGTTGGCGTTGTTCGGACACACAGGAACGCATTTGTCACAGTTGATACAGTCAAAGAGAACCAAATGGGAACCAATCTTCTTGGGCGTGCCTGCGTTCTTGGCCGCATGATAGCGTGGATCGGAGGTCAACCCGTCCACGTAGGTCTTGGTGTTGTGCCAAGCGGCTCGCGCGACAGTCCCTTCGTCCGATCCGTAGGTTCCGCGGATGTATTCCGGAATGGTCCGGGCACCCATCTTCTTCATCCGCGCGATCAGCTGGTTGTTGTAACCCGCCAAACGACCGTAACCACCAGGACGCAAGAGATCGGTACACGTGGTGATGGGCGTCAGACCCAAGGCCACCGCATCAGCGAAGTTCTTCCGATCGATGCCGGCTGCAAAGGAAACGGGCATCCAATCGCCAATGACATCCTCTTCTTGGCGAAGCGCCCAAAGCAAATTCATGGCCAGCACATGCAGCGGCTGACCGCTCAAATACATGCGATCGTCTGCAAAGAAATCGTCTTTGTTGTCCACCACCAAGGTGTTGGTCATCTTCACGCCGAAACGACGGCCGAGCCTGGTCGCCAACGCATTGAGACGACGAAATAGCGGCAACGCATCGTCCCATTGGAGATCTTCATCAAAGGCGTCTTTGATGGGATGGATCCAGTCGTAGCCCATCTCACCGCGAATCAAGTCATTCACTCGCTCGAAGCCGAGCAAAGTGGGATTGAGCTTGACGATCAGATCCAAATCCAGATCTTGCAAAATGTGCTCGCCGATCCCTTCGATCTCTTCGGGAGGACACCCGTGGAAGGTCGACAAGGTAATGGATCCACTGAGCGATGAGGGCACCTCAATATCCCGGTACGCGGCCAATTCGGCGGGCAATTGAAGCCGGAGCGCGTCGATGGTTTTGGATGCATCTCGAATGCCCTCGATCCATCGCTGTACCGAATCGCTTTTAATACCCGCCAGGTCATACCCGACGCTGAGATCAAAGATGAAGGGGTCAACGGGATCGATCGCTTTTCGACCCACCGGATCCCACTCGCGAAATAGATGCAACATCCACCAGGCGCCAATGTATTCTTGAAGCGACTCTTCTAAACGAAGCTCCTGGGACCACTCTACGTTGTAGCCCACGTTGCGCGCATCGATGCAGGGCCTCGGGATCTCCAAACGATCGTTGATCTGGATGGTCTTGAGCTCAAAGATCCGGGCGCCGGCAAGCCACGCGAGCACAATGTTCTGAATCAACTGGGACTGAGGACCCGCTGCAGGCCCCACCGCCGAGGCCGCATCGCGCCCCAGAAAAGAAACACTGATGTCCGTATCCGCGTCGCCCACCCACCATTTCCGACGCGGCAGATCGTAGATGGCGTCGTTGGATTTCCACTCATTCAGCGCTCGGCGCAACAACGCGTCCACGGGCATGGGGATGAGCTCAGCCATCGAGCGCCTCCATGCGTTTCCACAGATCCGAAGCGGCACTCGTCGCCTTCGTTGCAATGTCGTGCACATCGAGCGGTGTGGGCCATATTTCGCGACCATTCGCCCACACGAATTGGATGTGCGATCGGTCAAACCCAAAGAGCATGTGCCCCACAAGATTGTCGGCATTCAGCGCAGTGGCCGGAACATAATCGGTCTGCACCACGTCGCCCACAGCGCCCACCTCAAAACGTCCTCGGACACCACCCAGTTGCGCCTCCGCCATGCGCAATCCGCCTTGCAAGAGCCGCAAAGGCAAGGTCCAGCAGTCTTGATGAAGACCCTCTTCACGCGCCTTGAAAAACGCGACTCGGGCCTCTGTCAGCACATCACAGCCGATGCCGTCGGTGCCCAGCGCCAGATTCTCAAAGCCGTCCACGGCAAGCTTGGCGTATCCAACCGCATTGTTCATGTTGGAGCGCGGATTGTGCACCAGCCAAGCACCGCTCTCGGCCACCCGCCGAAGCGACTCTCGGCCCAAATGAACACCATGGCCCAGAACGGTATTGGGGCCCAAAAGCCCGGCGCCATCGAGGCGCTCAATGGGGGCACCGTAGCGAAAATCCACGGGATCTTCGGCCACATGAATGTGCAGTCCTCGGCCGGTCGCATGGACGAGCGAGGCCAGTTGCCCCAATGTGACGTCGTCGAGCGTGAAAGACGCATGGGCCCCCACAAGACCCCGATAACGACCCGCCCATTGGGTCTCGGTCAAATGGATAAACGCCTCGTTCTCGGCGATCCCTTCTTCCCGCTTTTGAGGGCCACCGCGATCGGTGGTTTCGTAACACAGCACCGCTCCCACGCCCACGGAGGACAAGGCGTCTGCGATGACCGAGAGAGAGCCTCGAATGAACGAGGGAGACGCGTGATGATCCATCAGCACCGTCACGCCGCTGCGCGCCGCTTCCAGACCGCCCACCAGAGCGCTGTATCGAAGCGACTCCTCGTCCAGGGCGCGATCCAAGCGCCACCAAATCCGTTCCAATGTTTCGGAGAAATTCGTCGGGGGCTCGGCAGGACCATCCATGCCCACGGCCAAGGCGGAATAGAGATGCGTGTGCGCATTGACCAGCCCGGGCAGGATCAACGCACCTTGCGCGTCGACCGCATCGTCGATGCCTTTGGCGACCCCGTCGCCCACGCCCACAATGATCCCATCTTCCACGACAAGATCACCGCATACGACCGACAACTCCGGCAGCAGGGAGACGAACACACCGTTACGGATGGACTGACGCTTCATGCTTCGTTCAACAGCTCCTCGAGATCCTTCAAGTTCGGATCGGTGGTCAATGGATCGCCCACCGCTTTGCGCGCCGATTGGGTGTCTTTAAGGCCGCTGCCCGTCATCACCACAATCACCGAAGCATCCGATGAAACGATCCCCTCTTGCACCGCGACCCGGAGTCCGGCCACGCCAGCCACGCCAGCCGGTTCGCCAAATACACCGCTCAAGCGTGGGGTCGTCGCGACCGATTCCAAGATCGCCTCATCGCTGACCGACAAGAGGTGACCCTCGGATTGACGAACGGCTAGAAGCGCCTTGCGATCATTGCGCGGTGTGCCCACCGAAATACTGTCTGCCACCGTGTTGGCATCACAGGGCGTCATGGCAGCCTCACCCGCTTCAAACGCGTCCACAATCGGACGCGCCCCATTGGCCTGAACACCCAACATCCGAGGAACTTCGGGACCCATTCCGATGCGTTTCATCTCCACAAAGCCCTTGTGCACACCCGCGATGGTACAGCCGTCTCCCACCGACACCACGACCCAATCGGCGGGCGCTGCGACCGTCTGCTCTGCCAGTTCCAATCCGCAGGTCTTCTTGCCTTCCACCAGATAGGGGTTGATGGCGCAATTTCGATTGTACCAACCCCAGTGTTCACACGCTTCGTTGCACAATGCATACGCGGCTTCATACCCACCGCGCACCTTGACGACTGTGGCACCAAAGGCCAAAAGCTGAGCCACTTTGGGCTCCGGCGCTGTTTCAGGAATGAATATCACGGCCTTGAGGCCCATCCCGGCTGCCATTCCCGCCAACGAACTGGCGGCGTTTCCTGTGGATGCACAGGCGAGTGTCGCCATGCCCAACGAACGGGCATGCACAACCGCCACCGCGCTGGCTCGATCCTTGAAGGAGGCCGATGGATTCCTGCCTTCGTCCTTGAGCCGGAGACGAGACACACCGCACCAGGCGGCCAGACGCGGCGCATCGATCAACGGGGTCCACCCCACCGGCTGCGGGGGCCGCGGGACCGCCGGCGAGACGGGCAACAACTCGGGGTATCGCCACATCCCTTGCGGCCGAAGCGCTTGGTTCTCGGGCGACAAGCCCTTTGCGATCGCAGCGTAGTCATAGCGGATGTCCAAAACGTCGCCGCAAAATGTGCATTGCCAATGCTCCACAGACGAGTGAGTCGCGCCGCACGCCACACAGCGTAGCTCCGTAATGGTGGTGTGGTCTTTGTCGACTGCGCTCACAGCACATCCCCCCGCTTTTGCACACGATCCCTATCCATGGCGCATTTCACAGACGCCCCAATCTCGCGTTTTAGGCACGTTGAGTTGGCCCATTTCTAGCACGCTGTGCACCATGCTCGCAACAATCGGACGTGTGTGTAGGGATTATGCACACATGATGACATCGATCTCATAGTTTCCGTCGTCGGACGCCGAACCGATTCTAAACGAAGGCGAGCAATGCGCTGTTTAGCCCCCGAAAATCGCGTTGGCACAAAGGTTGCGATGGTGTGTTCATGCGATCTGCAATTTGGACGAAGCAACCAAGGGGAGACACAAATGAAAGAGATGATTTGGAAATGGATGTTTTATGGACTGATATCAATGAGCCTCACCGCGTGTGGGATGGACGAGATGGGCGGCATGCATTATGAGCCGAACAAAAGCCAAAATACACCACCGCAATACAACATATCCTATGACGCTGTATCGGGAGCTGACGCCGGATCGGCCGCCGATTCGATCAGTGTAGAGCCTGAAGAGTTGGGACCCGACGGCAAACCGATTTCGAATGCCAGCAAATTCGAAGCGCCTGGCACCAATCCTTATGTCATCGCGGCCGGCGACCCACAGTCGACCTTTGCCGTAGACGTAGACACAGCCAGCTATGACATCTTTCGGCAATATATTGAGATGAACATGCTGCCCTCCAAAGACAGCGTGCGCCTCGAGGAGTATGTGAACTACTTTCCATACGATTATCCACAACCCGCGCACGATTCACCGACGCCCTTCGCCATCGCGGTGGACGCTGCACCCAACCCATTCACGCCCGAGACCACCTTGCTCTCGATCGGAATCAAAGCGCGCGAGGCCGGGCCCGACACGAAAAAGCCCGCGAACCTGGTGTTCTTGGTCGACGTCTCCGGGAGTATGTCGAACAACAACAAGCTACCGCTCGTCAAGAAAGTGCTGACCGAGAGCCTAGAGGTGTTGGAGGCAACCGATACGGTCTCGATCGTGGCCTACTCCGGTCATGTCGCCGTCAAGCTTGGACCCACTCCCGTCTCCAAAAAGAAGACGATTAAAGAGAAGATTAACGCGCTGAGTGCGAGTGGCTCCACCGCCGGTGGACAAGCCCTTCAACTGGCCTACACACAAGCGGCCAACGGCTTTATCGATGGCGGCATCAACCACATCCTCTTGTGCACGGATGGCGATTTTAATGTGGGGATCTCCGGCACAGATGCTTTGGTGAGTTTCATTGAAGAGAAGCGAAAGACGGGGATCACCCTGACCGCGCTGGGCTTTGGAACCAACAACCTCAATGACGCCATGATGGAAGCGGTCACCAACGCGGGCAACGGCATCTATGCCGTGATCGCCAATGAAGACCAAGCCATCGCGTACGTCAACAAGCGCTTGCTCTCGACCATGACGCACGTGGCCAAGGACGTGAAATTCCAAATCGAGTTCAATCCAGAGCAAGTGTATGCCTACCGCCTGCTGGGGTATGAGAATCGAGCGCTGGAAGATCATCAGTTCCTCGACGACAAAGTAGACGCCGGGGAAGTCGGTACGGGCCATACCGTAACAGCCTTGTACGAATTGGTCTTGGCTGGCGGCGAGCTGCCGACTGTCGAGGGTGCGCCCGAACCACTCAACAACAGCGAGCTCTCAGACGTTGTTCTAGACGTCAAACCGGATGAGCTCTGCTTGGTGAAAATCCGCTACAAGCATGTGGAGGCAACAGAAGACGATGAAGCGTTCCAAGTGGAGCGTGGCCTCTCGGCCAGCATGATCCACCCGACCCTGGGCGACGCGAGCGGAGATCTCCAGTGGGCCGCCGCCGTTGCCGCGTTCTCGGAGATCCTCAAAGAGAGTCCCTATGGCAACATCGACTACGAGAACACGATCACTGAGCTGATCGAGGCGAACGCCGGCGACGATGGCGACCGCTTGGAGTTTCACTCCTTGATGACGACCGCCTTCCAAATGCTCAAAACCACCAACTAACCGAACCGTGCGGACTCCTGATACGGGGAGTCCGCACGCCCTTTCATTGACCCTCTCGGCGACCGCGTGCTATCACGCCCATTCTATTCGATGATGGGAATGGAGAGTCGTCGTGAGCTCACTGGTATTTGGACCGACCTTTGCTGAGATGCGTGATCCGTCTCGTGTGGATCCCACAACGCGTGCCCATGCGTTGGAAGCGTTAACCGAGGATCCGCTCCATCCGGTCAACCTCTTCAACATCACCTGGAAAGACGCGAACAATCAGGTGGCGCACACGGTCCTTCCACGGGAATTGACCGGCGTGGACGCACCCATTTGTGTCATCAGTGGGCGCCATTTCCCCTCGGGCAGCCATAAAGTGGGTGCCAGCTACAGCATCTTGGTCGAAAAACAGTTGGACGGATCGGTTCGACCGGAAGGCGCTCAGATTGTTCTGCCCTCCACGGGTAACTACGGCATTGGAGGCGCTTGGGTCGGCCCTCGCATGGGATACCGGTCGCTGGTGGTGTTGCCCGAAGAGATGAGCGCAGAGCGCTTTGAGCGCATCGAGTCCTACGGGGCGCAAGTGATCAAGACCCCCGGTTGCGAATCCAACGTCAAAGAGATCTACGACAAAGTTAAAGAGCTCCGGACCGACCCACAGAATCGCATCCTCAATCAGTTCGAAGAGATGGGCAATTACCGATTCCACTACGAAGTCACCGGCAACGCCGTGCTGGATCTGGCGAATCAATTGGGGCATCAAGGCCTTGGAAATGGCCAGGTCGCGGCCTTT
>CAUZBV010000022.1:0-16034 GCA_963578115.1 Myxococcales bacterium | reverse complement strand
TTCAGTCACTTCGGTCCCCTCACAGCAGAGGAGAACGTGGCCATCGAAACGTGGGTCAACCAGCACATTGTTCTCAACGAGGACGTCCAAACGAGCGTGATGCCCAAAGAGGAAGCGGTTGCGGCTGGAGCCGTCGCGTTCTTTGGAGACAAGTACGGAGACACGGTCCGGATGCTGACCATCACCGGCGACAGCGTGGAGCTGTGCGGTGGGACGCACGTACACGCCACCGGCGACATCGGATTGTTCAAGATCATCAGCGAAAGCGGACTGGCTGCCGGGGTGCGACGCATAGAGGCCGCCACAGGAATGGATGCGGTCAAGCGTGTCCAAGAGCAAGAGGCCACACTGTCCCTGTTGGCCGGCGAGCTCAAAGTGGGCATCACGGAAGTCATGGATCGGATCCGCAAACTCAAAGACGACAACGCCGCGCTGAGAAACGATGTGGAGAAGCTCCAGGCCAAAGAACGTTCAAAAGGCGTTAGCGCTGCCGATCCCGAAATCATCAACGGCCTCAACGTGCTGATCCTGTCGGTCACAGGAGTCAAAGGCGGCGATCTGCGTGACATGAGCGACAAAGCTCGCCAACGACTTGGGTCGGGCGTGGTGCTGATCGTCAGTGACAACAACCCCAAAGTGGCGTTGTTGGTGGCGGTCACCGATGATTTGAAGAATCGAGCAGCGGCAGGTACGCTTATCGCTGAGCTTGCGCCGATCGTGGGTGGACGGGGTGGAGGGCGCCCGGACATGGCCCAAGCGGGCGGTTCGGAGCCCGACAAGATCCCAACCCTGATCGCGACGTTCAAGACACTCATCGAGGGGCTCTAGGAGGACGGATGAAAAACGACTTTCCCAATGGACTTTTGAACGCGCACGCATCCATGCCCGATTCCGATGCTATTTTGACGCGCTTTCAGGAGTTGATTCGTCAGGGAGGCATCGCGGCCAACGAACCCACAGACGATGCCAACGAGTGGTCGGAAACCCCTGCCACAGAACCCCTTGAGGCGGAGGCCCCTGCCAGTGAAACCGAGGAGTCCGAGACGCAACGAGACGAAGTGTCCGGCGATGAGTACCCGGAAGAGGAGCACGATTGTTCTTCCGAGCAAGCGATAGCCGACGGCGACGAGCCAAGCGATCACAAACCTGTGGAGGCCGACGATTCGTAGCGAACGGGATCTTATTGACCATCTAGCCAGCGGGGAAAAGTCAACGGATGGCATGGTGATTGGTTGCGAGTATGAAGTGCTCATCATCGATCGTCAGTCTCGTCGCACGGTCCCCTACGCAGGCTCCGTGGGGATCGCAGCCATCATGTCCCATCTGGCCGACCACTTTGACTGGTCGCCGATCGAAGAAGACGGCAACGTCATCGCGCTGACCCGAAATGGTCAGAGCATCACATTGGAACCCGGGGGCCAATTTGAGCTCAGCGGGAGTCCGAAACAAACCTTGGCGGACGCCCACGCCGAATTGCAGCAGCACATTGCCGAAATTCGTTCCATCGAAGCGCACTTCCCCGTCACCATTGAGTGGCGAGGATTAAACCCATACCAATCGGTCGACGAGATTCAGTGGGTACCCAAAGAGCGGTATCAAATCATGCGTCGATACTTGCCCACTCGAGGAGCGCTGGCGACCACCATGATGGGACTGACGTGCACGGTGCAGACCAATTTGGACTACACCAGCGAGGAACATTTCTCCCACGCGCTCCGGACCGCCACCGGGATCAGCGCCCTGGTCACGGCGTTGTTTGCGAACTCACCCTGGAAACACGGAGACTCTCGACGGTACCAGTCCTATCGATCCCTGGTGTGGACACAGGTCGATCCGGATCGGTGTGGCATCCAACCTTTTGTCTTTGAGACCGATTGTGGATACGCCGATTATGTGGATTGGGTCATCGATGTGCCCATGTTCTTTGTGCAGGGATCCGATGGGTACGTGGACCTGGGTGGAAGCGCATCCTTTCGGGACCTGATGGAAGGTCGGGTTCCGGATCATGACGCCACACCGGAAGCCTGGGATCTACATCTGAGCACGGTATTTCCGGAGGTACGGGCCAAAACTCACCTTGAGTTTCGGAGCGCCGATGTGGTTCCCCCCGACGTCATTCCAGCCTGTCCCGCCCTGTGGAAGGGTCTCATCTACAGCACCGACTCGTTGGATCCCGCCTGGGATCTGGTGAAGAAATGGTCTCTGGATGATCGGCGGACCTTCGCCACCGCCGTGGCCTATGACGGACTCCAGACCCGCCTTCCGGTGGGCGCTGGGGTTGCTAGCGACCTGTGCCGCGAGTTGGTGGACATCGCCACATCCGGTCTCATCGAACAAGCCGCGCGAGGTCGAGGCGACAGCCAAGACGCTCATTTTCTGGAGCCTCTTTATGAGATCCTCTCCTCCGGTCAAACGCTCGCCGACCAAACGGAAAACCCAGCGTAGTGACAACCTGTCCACAGAGTCCATTCCGAACTGGCGTTTTAAACACGCATCTGCAATAGTACCGCCGCGGAAGACATGGAGGAAAACAATGCGATCGAGGGTTCTGATGCATTTTATTGTGGTGTTGACGATTCTATTCACGCTGACAGCCTGCGGCTCCGACGAGACGCCCAAACCAATCGAGGGGTGCGAAGTCAGTTTGTTCCCGAGTGATGACGACCAGATTAACGTACAGACCGCCTTCATCGAGACGCCGGATGGCAGTACGATTTGTTTTGGTAATGGGACGTTTCGCTTTGCCAAAGAGATCTCGCTGTCCACCAACAACGTCATTGTCAAAGGTGCTGGTAGAGACGCGACCATCCTGGATTTCACCGACCAAATTATTGGTGCCAATGGGGTGTCTATCACCGGTGACAACGTCACCATAGAGAGCCTGACGGTTCTCAACACACCGGGAGACGGTGTCCGAGCCACAGCGGTCGAGAACATTGCCTTTCGAAACGTAGCCATCATTTGGGAAGCTAAATCGTCCACAGACAATGGGGCCTACGGCTTGTATCCCGTGGAATCGGATGGGGTCCTCATTGAGGACAGTGTGGTCGTGGGATCGCGAGACGCGGGTATTTATGTCGGTCAGTCCAAACACATCTTGGTTCGAAACAACGAAGTCTACGGCAATGTCGCCGGCATCGAGATTGAAAATTCACGGCATGCCGAGGTGGTGGGTAATTACGCGCACGACAATGTGGCGGGTATTTTGGTCTTCGATCTGCCCGAGCTGCCCACCAAACACGGGCAAAAAACCAAGGTTCACAACAACGTCGTCGAAAACAACAATCTGTCCAGCTTTGCCGAACCGGGCGCCATTGTTGGGAAGGTACCCCCCGGTTCGGGCATCATCATTTTGTCGTCGGATTGGAACGAAGTACACGACAACCAAATCACAGGGAATGATTCATTCGGTGTCATGGTGCTCGCATACGACACGGATCTCTTCGGCAACTACGATGACGACGAATTTGATCGCTTCCCTGAAGGCAACTACATCCATGACAACACGATGGACAACAACGGCACCGATCCCAAAGGCGTCATCAAAGCCTTCCCTTTGCCCAACCCAATGCCGCATTTGGCGTGGGGTGGGTGCACCGATGAAGAGAAGGACAACTCGGATGGCTCGTTGACCAATTGCTTCTCCAACAACGGCGACGTGGATTTTGTGAATTTTGATCTGTGTGGTGGATTTGAAAACCAGTCGTCAGACATCACTGGCTTGGAGTGCACGGGCGAGTCATTGCCCAGCCAAACCGGACGCATTTAGGAGGCGATTGATGGGACCAAGGTCCACCGTCAACACGCCTGCCTGGCTCGTTGGAAGCGCGTTCTTGATTCTCGCAGTCGCCTGTTCGCAACCCCAGTCGTCGCCACCGGGGACGAATGGGGCCGATTCGGCGTTGCAGCTCCTCAGTGACTACGGGTTCTTCGAGGGTCCACTGCGTGAGCTCCACCCAGCCGAGGGCGTGATTCCATACACCGTCAACTCCCCCTTGTGGGCGGACAACGCCGCCAAGGGCCGGTTCATTGTATTGCCTACCGGAAGCACGATCACGTTTTCGGACACAGACGATTGGTCGTTTCCACTCGGGACAACCCTCATCAAGACCTTCTATTTTGATCTGGATCTCACCCAAGACGGTGGACCCTACCGACTTGTCGAGACCCGCCTCTTGGTACTGGACGAGACGGGATGGGGCGCTCACATCTACGTATGGAATGAGGACGAAACGGAAGCGTTCCGTCAGGTCGCCGGCGCGGACGTTTGGATCGATTATGTCGATCCAGAAGGCAACCCGCGCGAACAATGGTACTTGGTCCCCAACAAGAACGAGTGTGGAAACTGCCACGAACGGGATGATGAGTTGTTGCCCCTGGGGCCCGTCGCTCGACAACTGAGTCAAGTGATCAACACCGACTCAGGTCCGACAAACCAACTGGTGGTCTGGGAAAACATGGGGTTGTTTTCCGCACCGCTTCCCGAGCCGGACTCCTACTCAACGCTCATCGATCCAAGCGATCCAACCGGCGATTTAGAGTGGCGTGCGCGCAGCTGGCTGGACGCAAACTGTGCTCATTGCCATCGTCCAGGATCGGGCGGAGGATCGACAGGGCTTGATCTCCGGTCCACTGTCACGAACCCAACGAAACTGGGTGTCTGCAAAAACCCCGTCGCCGCCGGCAGCGGAGCCGGCGGAAACGCCGTAGACATCCTGCCCGGTCAACCGGACGGCAGCATCATGGTGTACCGCATCTCCACCCTGGATCCCGAAATCAAGATGCCGGAGCTGCCCAACTTGGAAGTGGATGAGGTTGGGGTTGCACTCATCCGTGAATGGATCAGCGCGATGGAACCGGTGGATTGCGATGGATGAGAGAATCGACCCTTCGATCCATTGATCGATCCAGAAAAAGACGCGAGTCTCTACGATTTTTTTCCGCGAAAAAGACGACCGAATGCGCCGCCAATGCCAGTGTCGCCACCACTCTCCGGACCGGAACCGCCCTGGAGCGACGCCAGCGCGTTGGCTGCCGCCTTGTTGCCCTTGGGAGCAATTTTAACCGCATTTTGAAAGTGTTGCTCTGCCCGCCCCTTGTTTCCCGCTTTCTTGTACTTTTTGCCCAAATTGAGCTCAAGATTGTACTTGTATTCGAGGATCTCGGGCTTCATGCGAACGCACTGCTGCAACAACTCAACAGCCCCGCCATAATCACCGATCACCGCCTGCAAGTGAGCGGCGGCGGCCAACTCCTCATGGGACTCCTTGCCCTCTTTTTTCGCTTTTTTCTCACTTGCATCGGCTCCGGCTTTGCCCTTCTGATCTTTCGCTTTTTGGGCATTATCGCTGTCGCGTTCTCGAAAAACAGCCGTCATGGAGTCAAAGTCAACCTTGCTTTCACTTGGCTCCATCGCCGACTCGAAATTGGGTTCGTCGTCGTACCCGGAGTCCTCCTCCGCCGCCGACTCGAAATTGGGTTCATCTGCGGACTTGGGGGCTTCCTCCGGCGCCGACTCGAAATTGGGTTCTTCCTCGGACTTGGGGGCTTCCTCCGGCGCCGACTCGAAATCGAAATCGGGTACTTCCTCGGACTTGGGTACTTCCTCGGACTTGGGGGCTTCCTCCGGCGCTGACTCGAAATCGAAATCGGGTACTTCCCCAGCCTTGACATCAGACTCCGTCGCGGGATCCGATGGGGGCACAGAGACGGTATCGAGAGCGGCTTCGGCTTCGGCGCCCAAACCACTGGTCACACGGTCAAACGCGCTGGTATACGCGTCCGGCGTGTCGTCATCCGTGGATTCATCCGGGGCTGTGGCGGGAGGCCCGTCCATGCCCACACCCGCTGAAGTCACCGCTGGGTCCGCCAACGCTGCCCAAGCCTCTGGGCTCTCCTCCTTCTTTGACTCGGCCTCTTCCGCTTCCCTCGCCTCGTCGTAGTCGGTCGTCACGGGCTCTTGCACAGGCACGAACTCGTCCAGCGGTGGCGTGGTCTCCGAATACACGATGGATGGTCCGTGCAGCTTTCGGTCATATTTCTTCCGCAGCGTGGGATCGGTCAGCACTTTGTAGGATTCAGCCAAACAATGATGAATGTCTCGAATCAATCGTTTCGTTTCACGGGTGGTCTCTTCTAAATTGTCTAGGCTGTATTGGGTTGCAAGCGACCGAAATGCATCGCGAATTGCAAACGCGCCATCGCTAGCCGTCACCCCCAGGCGCTCAAAGTGATTCTGTTGTGCAACCTCTAAGTGATAGGTCCTGAGCTTCCTCAGGTTGAGCTTCTCACCCGTCGTGGATGAAGCAAGTGCGCGCTTTTGCTCACCGACAATCTGATGGATCAGTTTCTTCAAATTGGCGATGTCGGGCGGTGCCTGGACGTAGTGGTCGATGTCCAACATGTCGCCGGCTCCCCGCGCCAACACTTCGATTTGTGGATCGACCACAACAACAACCGGTGTGGACTGGGCTGTCCCCAACTCGCGCAATCGAGCGACGATCCCATATTGCGTGAGTTGTTTCGTGGGGAGGTAGACCAGAAATAGGTCTACTGGTTTGGATCCAGTGGCTGAAACCGCTTCGTTCATGCTGGAAACAATGGACGCATCGATGCGTCCGCTCGTCAGGCCTTTCACGAGCGTATCGAGCGAATCCACCCGTTCGCCAATGATCAGGATGTTGTGCTTCTGTTCCGTATCCACAACAGAATCATACACACAGATGGGGCCGCCGGTAAATATTGTGCCATCAGGAAATTATTGGGCGGGCGGTCTTGACCTGCCCCGCCACGGCTCGAATGTCCTCGTCAAACGGGGCGTGGCCTGGTCACGTCATCGGCCGGAAATTAGGTGCAACAATCGAACAGGCCCACGGTGTCCTCGAACCCGAAGCTCGCCGGCCCGTTCAAAGCGAAGACCGCTGCTAAACACATCCACCATGCCGTCTTCCACACAATCAGCGCCAATGACGACACCGCCACGAGGCGCTTCCTCGCTGAGTCGCTCCGCAACCGAAGGTATTCGATGGATGCCAACCCGGATGTACAAGGGTCGCAATGTGGATAAGCGCTGAGCGCGGGTCCGCTGCTTCATCACCATCGCCGCTCGAATCACACGTGTCGCCTGATCGAACCCTGGAAATGTGGCCACCATCACACCGAGACGTCGTTCGCGGACCGTTCCACCGTGCTGGGTAATGTCCAACGACCACTGGTACATGAGCTCTTCCACACCGGGCGAGCGTGCCGGCTCGACGGCGGCGACCAGCTCATAGCCCAACGACGTGTTGTTCAACGCCACAACCCGACGCGAAGCGCTGGGTCTTCCGGTCTCTGAATCCAGTAGAGGAAATCCTGCCACTGCACGCAAGGCGCGTCGAAATCCAGCGGCGTCTGGCATCCGTTCGCAGGCTGCCTTTGCCAACACTCGGTCCAACAACTCTTGCAAGCCGGGCGGAATTTTTGCCGCCGGCATCACATCACTGAGCCTGGGTACACTCTCCTTGAGGTGGCCCATGTAGACATCGATGGCTCGGTCCGATTGGAAGGGCAACGAGCCGGTGATCATCTCAAACAAGAGGACACCCACCGAATAGAGATCGGAGCGTGGATCCACGGACGTCCCAAGGATTTGTTCCGGCGACATGTAGGAGGGCGTTCCGGCCACCTCGATCGTTGTGTGCTGTTTGGCGTTGTGGGAAGTCTCCGGCGCCCTGGCCAAGCCAAAGTCCATCACGGTCACAAAATCCGAGCGCATCCCCCGTGTCCCTACTTGAATGTTCTCGGGCTTAAGATCGCGGTGCACAATGTTCTTTGCGTGGGCGAGATGCAACACATCCAGCACTTGATCGAGAATGACTGTGGTCTGCTGGATTGAAAAGCTCTCTTCGGCTCGAATGAGCGCAGACAAGGGCCGACCGGGGAGCAATTCCATCACCAGGTACAGATCTCCTCGTTCGGTCTGTCCGAAATCATACATGGGCACAATGTTGGGGTGATGGAGACTGGCGATGGCTCTCGCCTCTTTGTAGAAGCGCTTAACAGCTCGATCGCTCTCCTTGTCCAAGTGACTCACACGCAGGATCTTAACCGCGACCTCGCGCTCGATTGGAAGCTGGACTGCGCGGTATACCGTGCCCATTCCTCCCTCGCCGAGGGTGTCGACTAATTCGTATCGTCCATCGATGACTTCGCGATCGGGACGGGATGGTATATCTACTACACTCACTCGATAGAGAGTAGGGCGCTCAGGCACCGGTCGCCAGTTTTTCACCCTTCCCGGTTCGGTTGATGATATCCTTCCACTGTCATGAACATCACCTTCACAGAAACGATGGCCGGGACCTTTGTCGGAACGGATGGCAACCAGGCGCCCATGATCTTTGAGGTCGCAGCACGGGCACCGGGACCCAAGGCATTTCTTACGGGGGCCCCGATTGTGTTGAACGGAACGGTCACCATTGGTGGACTCGCCCGCACGGCCGATCTGACCGGTACACTCGCAGTACGATTGTTGCGATTGTCCAACCGGGAGTTGGTGTACGACTTCACATTCAACGACGACGAAGGGCGCCCGTGTCGGTATGAGGCGAGGAAGAATGTGTCACTGCTTCGGCCTCTAGAGACCATGACCACATTGCGAGGCTCGGTTTATCGTGAAAACGAGTCCATTGGCACCGCTACCGTACGCTTCGATCTGCGCGACGTACCCGGATTCTTGTCGTCATTCGGGTTGGGAAAGAGCGCGAACTAGATCGTCCGCCTATTCAGAGCCACCCAACGCGGCCATCAGACGGCGCAAATCCTCCGTGCTCGCGTAGGGCAAGACCAACTTGCCGCCCCGCTTGGAGGGGCGAACCTGTACCGCTCGGCCCAAGTGGTCTTGAAAGCGCTTGGCCAGCGTGCGCTGTACTTTGACAGAACGACCCGCTGTCATCGATTGTTTGGAGCGTGTGTTTGAGCGGGCATTGGCCACCCGTTTTTCAACCCATCGAACGCTGAGGCCTTCCGCAACGATTCGTTGTGCGATGTGATCCTGCAAAGCATCATCATCGGTGCCCAACAAAGCCCGCGCGTGACCCGCGCTCATCTGACCCGCCAACAGTTGCTCACGCAAGGGCGCTCGCAGCTTTAGCAAGCGAAGGGCGTTGGTGACCGTTGTGCGATCCTTGCCCACCCGCTCGGCGAGCTCCGCTTGCGTGTACTTGTATTCGTTCAACAAGCGGCGGAACGCTTCGGCTTCTTCAATGGGGTTCAGGTCTTCTCGCTGAATGTTCTCAATCAACGCGAGCTCAAAAGCCTCGGTCGAGGACGTAGCGCGAACGACCACCGGCACTTGGGTCAATTGAACCATTTTGGCGGCGCGCAAACGACGCTCGCCTGCAATGAGTCGATAGGTCCCGCCGCTCTCGGCCGACACCAACAAGGGTTGCAAGATCCCCTGTTCTCGAATCGAACGGGCCAATTGCAGCAAAGCAGCATCGTCAAAATGACGTCTGGGCTGCTCGGGGTGGGGGATGATCTGCTCCACCGCGACATAGAGCGGCGTACCATTGGCGGTCGATTCGGGAGCCGCCGGGATTAAACTGCTGAGTCCTCGACCCAACACGCTTGTTTGCATCGTCATCGACTTACGCTCCTCGTCACGACCCGTTTCGCGGGTGCCCACCTGGATTCCAGCGCAAGAAATTCGCTGGCCAACGATTCGTACGCTCGTGCGCCGGCACAATTGGCATCATACAGAGCCACCGGCTTCCCGAAACTTGGGCTCTCACTGAGTCGTACGTTGCGTGGAATATTGGTCTTGTACACGCGATCGCCGAAATGCTCGCGGGCATCGGCTTCGACCTGAAAACTCAGACGATTGCGTCGGTCAAACATGGTCAGCACGATCCCGTGCAATCGCAGTTTTGGATTCAGGGACGCATGCACCAAATCGATGGTGTTCAGAAGACTGCTCACGCCCTCCAGCGCGTAGTATTCACATTGAAGCGGGACCATGACGCTGTCAGCGGCCGTGAGCGCATTGAGCGTCAATAAACCCAAGCTGGGCGGACAATCCAATAGAATAAAATCATATTCTTTGCGACACACTGCCAAGGCGCGATGCAGTCGGATCTCCCGAGCCATCACGGACACCAACTCCAGCTCCGCCCCTGCCAGATCGTTGTTGGAAGGGCAGACATGGAGGAGATCGATCAACGACTCTTGAATCACCTCCAAGACGGGTACCTCATGGACGAGGACATCGTAGGTCTGACGAGCCAGGATTAACTTATC
Organism: Myxococcales bacterium; assembly: GCA_963578115.1. Classification (GTDB taxonomy): domain Bacteria; phylum Myxococcota_A; class UBA9042; genus CAUZBV01. Next base: position 5,756 of record CAUZBV010000022.1, on the reverse strand, counting down.
GATCCCAAGCGCAGTGGTCGCGTTTCCTTGGGGATCGAGATCCACCACGAGCGTCTTGAAGCCTCGGCTGGCCAATACCGCCGCCAAATTGACTGTTGTCGTTGTCTTACCAACGCCCCCTTTTTGATTGGCAATCGCGATCACTTGCGACATATCGTCTGTTCCTCCTAAGCAACCAGTGGTTGGACCCCGGATCGAAGTTCCACGTGAAACAAAATGATGGGCAAAGAATAGGAGAATCGAGATCACGTCGTCAACAGGAAATGACAACATATTGTGCCATATATTTAACCCCACGGAAACACGAACGAAATGAAGCTCATCGCCTCATGATAGAGGCTGCAAGCTCTTGAATAGACAGGTTTTTGGTGTCGTTTTGTTTAGCGCGGGTTAAATGGGTATGCCAATGAATCCACGACCGCCATCACATCCTGACGAGTGACGTGCTCCGAATTCCGATCCACCGCGTGGCCAACGGCAGCCGAGGCCAGCGCTTCGATTGTTTCCATGACATCCGCCTCATCCAGATCGGCCGCCTCTTCAACCAGCGCGGCCGGTGGTCGTAGGGAGGCTTGCGCCCGCAGATGACTTCGTATTTGGTCCATCGCAGACGGCGCGGTACCCAACATGCCCATGTGGTCTTGAGCGATACGCGCCTCCATCAACTCCTCGGCGCGCCACGAGAGCTGATCGACCTGGTTGTACCACTCATAACCCATGGAAACTCCTGCGTGTTTGAAGTGCTTTAGGCGGACGGTTCTGAGTCCTGAGCCAGCAAACAGCACTTCTTGTATTTCTTGCCTGAACCACATGGACAGGGATCGTTGCGTCCGACCTTTGGCGTGGCATGCCGCACGGTCTGGCGGGAAGCCGACTCGCCGGACGACTCTCCACCGCCGGCTTGAGAGCTACCGCGACCTTCGACCACTTGCTGGCGGCGACGTTCTCGCAACCGCTCGATCTCGGCGTCGCTTCGGATCTCCACCCGAAAGAGCGTGCTCGCCGCGTTCTGCTGGATCTTGTCCATCAGCTCTTCGAAGATCTCGTAGCCTTGTTTCTTGTAGGCAAGTTTTGGATCTTTCTGCGCATAGGATTCCAAATGAATGCCGGTGCGCAAGTGATCCATCTGCACCAAGTGGGCCTTCCACAATCGATCGATGGTCCGAAGAAATTGCTCGCGTTCAAAAAATCGCCACTGATCCATCGCGTGTTCGACCGGATCCTCGTCCCCGGTGTACTCCGCTTCGAGCATCGACAAGATACGGCCTTCTCGATCCAGGTAATGACTCTTAGCGGTCTGCTCGATGTGCACGCACAACGAATCAAAGTCGTGGGGAACTTCCGACAGATCCACGCGGGCGTTGAGGAGCGTGGACAAATCATGCTCCAATCGCTCGATGTCCCATTCGCTCGGGTCGATTTCGTTGGGACAATACTGGTCGACCACCATGTGAACATTGTCACCAATGGCCTCAAGGACCATCTCATGGGTGCGCGATCCTTCCAGGACGTTGCGACGAAGCTCATAAATCGTACGCCGCTGCAAATTCATCACATCGTCGTATTCAATGACGTTTTTGCGAATATCAAAGTTGTGGCCTTCCACTTTAACTTGCGCATTCTCAACCGCTTTCGAGACCCATTTGTGCATGATGGGCTCATCATCCGGCACCTGGAGTCGTTCCATGATCTTCTTGATGCGGTCCGCCCCGAAAATCCGAAGCAAGGAATCGTCGAGTGACAAGAAGAATCGACTGGAACCCGGATCCCCCTGACGACCCGCGCGCCCGCGCAGCTGGTTGTCAATGCGACGGGACTCATGCCGCTCGGTTCCTAAGATGTGCAGCCCACCCGCCTTCAGCACCTGCTGTCGGCCGGCGGCACAAGTTTCTTTGAACTCCTCAAGTGTCTCCTCGTAGAGCGCACCCTCGGAATCGGAGACAGCCTGTTGCGCCAGCAGCACCGGGTTGCCGCCCAACATGATGTCAGTGCCACGACCGGCCATATTGGTGGCAATGGTCACGGCGCCAGCCCGGCCGGCCTGGGAAACCAACTGACCTTCACTCATGTGATTCTTGGCATTGAGTACGAAGTGAGGGATCCCCTTTTTCTCCAGCACTTTGTGAATCTTCTCGGAGTTGTCCACGCTGGTTGTACCCACCAAAACCGGCTGGCCACGCGATCGACACCCTTCAATGTCGTCGATGATGGCCTTCAATTTTTGCCCTTCCGTCTTGTAAATAACGTCTTCGTGGTCCGCACGGACTAGGGGCCTGTTGGTGGGAATGACCACCACATCCAAATCGTAAATATCCGCAAATTCGGCCGCCTCAGTATCGGCAGTACCCGTCATGCCCGACAGCTTTTGATACATGCGGAAGAAATTCTGGAAGGTGATGCTCGCCAAGGTTTGGTTTTCTTGCGCAACCGTCAACCCTTCTTTAGCCTCGATGGCTTGGTGCAATCCGTCGGACCATCGTCGACCCGGCATCTTTCGACCGGTGAACTCGTCGACGATGATGACTTGGCCATTTTCCACCAAGTAATTGTCGTTTCGCTTGTAGAGAAAATGAGCGCGAAGCGCCTGATTCACATGGTGCAGAACCAAGATGTTCTCGGTCTCGTATAGGTTGTCCAAGCCCAAGCGCTCTTCCACCTTATCCACGCCCGTTTCGGTCATGGTGACGTTGCGCGCCTTCTCGTCGACCACGAAATCTTCTTCGCGTCGCAGGAAGGGAATGATGCCGTTAATCTTGTAATACAGATCCGAGGACTCTTCCGCCGGTCCGCTGATGATCAGGGGAGTTCGAGCTTCATCGATCAGCACCGAATCCACCTCGTCCACAATGGCGTAATTCAGGATCTTCGCCCGCTCTTTTTCCGTCTTCGCATTGGCGGGAGGGTTCATGTAACGATGCACATAATCCTCGTAGCGGAACTTCATGTTGTCACGCAGGTAATCGAAACCAAATTCGTTGTTGGTTCCGTACGTGATGTCCGAACCATACGCCGCTTTTCGCTCCTGATCCGACAGATCCGGTACGATGGTACCCACCGTTAAACCCAAGAACCGATAAATCGCGCCCATCCATTCGGCGTCCCGAGCGGCCAAGTAGTCGTTGACCGTCACCAGGTGAGATCCACAGCCGCGAAGGGCGTTGAGATACAGGGCCAACGTGGCCACAAGGGTCTTTCCTTCACCGGTTTTCATCTCAGCGATCATGCCCTTGTGGAGCACATAACCACCGACCACTTGGCAGTCATAATGCCGCATATTGAGTGTGCGAATCCCCGCCTCACGAACCACTGCGAACGCTTCGGGGCCCAAATCATCGATGCTCTCGCCATTCTCGATGCGCTGTTTGAACTCGGCGGTCTTCGCGACGAGCTGCGAATCATCCAGTTTCTTGAGCCCATCTTCATAGCTTCTGACCCGGTCCACGATGTACCAGATGCGCTTGAGAAAACGCTCATTTTGGCTTGGCACGATCTTGCGAATCCAACCAAAAGCCATGGGTACTCTCCTCGCCGGAATGCCGGCTAATCCACAAAGCGTGCGGAAATATAGGGCAGAACGACCATTACGGCAAGCTCATCACATCGCTCTTCGAACGACGTCACTCACTTAGTCATCGCATCCGGAGCGCCCCGTAGCCGTGGGTGCACTGGGTGAGACCACATCGTCACACGTTACGACCCCGTCTTGGGCCCAACGCCCTTGGGCCCGCAACAGATCACGAACCCGTTCAATACCCACTTGGGTCAAGAAGATGTCCTTGTCACGTGCACGGTGTCGCTTGTAGCCCTGCATACTGCGCGCCGCGTCCTCGGCGGTTCGGATGGACTTCCACACACACTGTTTTCGTTTGACCAATGCCGCAGCCGCTCGGCTCACCTGTTGTTCAAATCCCCGAGTCGTGTTGTACCGACCGGCGACAGGTGATGGCTTCAACTTTCCCCGAGCCCGGGCCAATTCGTACAACAGGCGGCTCCAGATCGTACTCTTTCCAAAATCCCAGTCTCCTGCCTCGTACAGGCGCACTAGCTCATAGAGTTGAACGAGAAACTCCCTTTGCAGGGCAGTCAAGGGCGTCGAACCTTGAGGTTTCACCCGGACTATAGGCTTGGACAGATCTGTTCGTCGCAGTCGTTCTTCATCAAGTCCGCTATCTTGTAGCCCATGCATTTCACGGGAATGCATGAGTTGGGATACAGGACACAGTCCTCTTTCGAACAGTGCGGCTTCGCATCGGGCTGCGCATCGGCCGTAGCGCAAATGAACTCACAATTGTCCGAATCCACCGGATCCGTACACAAGCCCGATTGAATAGCCGTCGCGCCGTCGCACCCCGCATAGCAGGTGTTTGGATACGTTTGCATCTTGTCCTCACCCGGAATGGTCGCACAGACCGGCGAGTACGACGTGTTCGTGTCCAAACAGGGCGACACCTCCAGTTGGCAGGGACCGTCATGGATACAGGTTGCCCCGGCCGCTGTAGCACAGGCTTCATTGAAGTAGATCTTGAAGGTGCCGGCCAGGTTGCCGCAAATGCCGTCCAGCGGATCGTCGGGCGTAGGCTGACAACCGGGGATGCAGACCCCGTCGTAGCTATACTGTTCCAGCTTGCAAATGAGCTCGCACATGCTTCCGTGGGTGTTTCCATCGGTCGAACAGACCAACGTTTCGTCGGAGGCCGGTGGGCAATTGCAGCAGGGATGCGCATAGTCGACTTGCGTCTGTCCGCAGTTGGCGTAACAGGCGTTAAAGTAGGTCATGCCGTCCTTGCCGCACACAGGACTGCACGACGACAAGGCGCAGGCTGGGCATCCGCTGGTATCGCCGCAGGGACCACCACACTCAAAGACGTCTTTGTCCGGATTGCAAAACTCGAACGTGCAGATGTTGTCGTACGTGACCTTGGTACCGTCGGCTTTCTTGGCACACACGGGCTCGTAATCCGCCGGACATTGGGCGCAGCCGGGATCGGTAATGCAGGCTCCCGGCTGGATCTGCTCCACCGTAAGGCCTGCACAACACGCTTCGTACAAGTTGTCGTAGGTCACCTGTCCCACGGGATCGCACATTTCACCCGTCACTTTGTCCGCCTCATCGCATTGCGGGCACTCTTCACAAGGGCCGGGCTCGTAGTCATCAAATCCCAATCCGGAACACAAGGCATAGCAGTCGTTCGGGTACGTGACGCCATCGATCCCGCACACGGCGAACATAATCTTGCTGTCACACTTCTCTTGTTCGTCGCATGGCAAGTCCCCATCGGGAACTTGGCCATCCGGTATGAGCGCATCACCCGGAACATCGGGGACAACCGGCACATCGGGCGCATCGGGATCCACCGTTTCGGGACCGTCATCCGGAGGATTGATTATGTCTTTGTCCGTATCCGGAGGCGTGACCCCATCGGTGTCCGTGGGTCCTACATCGGGGACATCCGGAGACGTCTCCTCCATTGCCCCGTCGTCGGGTTCATTTGTATCGGCCGGTGTTGTTGTCCCACCGCCGCCTCCGCACCCGACAAAGGCACAGAACCCAAGACCGATTAAACCATATCGAACACGTTTCATTGGAACCTCTATCCTGTCACGAACCGATGATTGTTACCCAGGTTTCTTTCCATTGTTGGAACTGCTCTGCACCGTGTCAAGGAAGGGCGCTAAAACGGATCCGTTGTTCCGTCGTCGCTTCCAATGCTGAACCCTACCTACCGTCCCTGTTCATAACGTATCTCAAAAAGACT